>CAZFKD010000174.1:0-8123 GCA_964519695.1 uncultured Spirochaetaceae bacterium | reverse complement strand
GGGGGGGGGGCGACCCGTTTCGGGATCACGCGAATCCGGCGGGGCTCAGCCCGCGTCGCCGAGTCGTTCGATCCGCTTCTTCGACTCGACCGACCAGCTCGGCTCTTCGATCGTGACGCCCTGTTTCTTCGCTGCGGCCATCAGCCGCTCGCCCAGCTCGACGGATTTCCGGCTCTCTGCCACCGCCTTGCCGGACTCTTCGTTGCGCTCGAAGGCCTCCGCGAGATGGTTGCGCACGATGCCCTGGACCTCGTACGCGTCCGCCGGGAAACGCGCCAACGCCTCCTCGAGATACCCGATTGCCGCGGACGGGACGCCGCGCTTCAGCATGACCCAACCGAGGGTGTCGGAGGCGTTGCCGTCGTCGGGGAGCGCTTCCTTGGCCTCCTGCGCCAGCTCGAGAGCCCGGTCGAGATCGCCCCCGCTCTCCGCAATCAGGTAGGCCAGATTGTTCTTCGCCATCGCGAGGTCGTCGTTGAGCTCGATCGCCTTTTCATAGGCGACCATCGCGTCGGCACGGCGATCGGACTGTTCGTAGACGGAAGCGAGGCGATACTGGAGGTCGGCGGATTCGGGGATCGAGGCCGCGGCACGCTCCAGCACCTCGATCATTTCGGCCTGCTTGCCCTCGCGCATCGCGAGATCGGCGAGCGTGATCTGGGCGGAAACGTTGCGGCCATCGATCGCGACGGCGCGCTCGAGATGCTTGCGACCCGCCGCCACATCCCCACTGAGCAGGGCGGCTTCGCCCTGCAGCTCGGCGAGCGCGCTGTCCTTCGGGTCGGCTTCGGCCGCCTTGGCGATCCGCGCGACGGAATCGGCGAGCTGGCCTTTTTCCCGGTCGATCGCGAGCAGCGTTCGGAGAACCTGGGCATTGCCGGGCGCCATCGCGTCGGCCTTCAGCAGACGCGCCGTCCCCTGCTCCATCCGACCGAAGGCGATGTCGAGTCGTCCGAGCGCGAAATGCGCAGCGGCATCCCGCTTCTCCTCCGGAATCTGCTCGACCTCCTTGTAGGCCTCTTCGCCGCGCCCGACGCGAATCAGGCTCTGACCGACGACGATGCGGACCTCGCCGTCGTCCGGCCGCTGGGCCAGATAGGCCCGCCCCTGCTCGATGGCGAATTCGTGCTCACCGAGCTGGGCGTGGACCTTGGCGAGGAGCTTGCGGGCATCGAGCTGCTGGGGATCGAGCTCCACGGCACGCGAGAGCTCCGCGCGCGCGCGCGAGTATTCGCCGGCGGCCGTCAGCGTCGAGCCCAGCACGTAGCGCGCCTGCGCCCAATCCGGTCTCGCCTGCAGCACGGTCTCGAGCGCAGCTTTCGCGCCGGCCGTGTCGGATTCGGTCAGCGCGATCTTGGCCTTCACGAAGTTGGCTTCGGGGCTGTCGGGCTCCTTCTCGAGGATGGTGGACACGATCGCCCGGCCCTCTTCCATCGCCCCGCTGTCCTTGTCCCGGAAGCCCATGTCGACGAGCAGCTCGGCCTCGCGCAGCTTCGCACCGCGGTTCTCGGGATCGATCTCGACCGCCTTGCGAGCGGCCGCGAGCGCCCCCGGAAGATCGCCCTGCTGGCTCAGATAGAGCGAGTACACGAGCTGCGCGGCCAGGCTGTCCGGCGCGTCCTCGGTCGCGCGGCGGATCAAGGCCGACTCTTCTTCGGTGTGGCCCTCGATGCGGTGCAGACGCGCCATCTGGTAGATCAGCTCGATCTTCGACTGGCTGTGACCGACGCCCTCTTCGAGCACCCGGATCGCCTCGTCGAAGCGGCCGCGGGTGTAGTGGAAGGCGGAGAGCATGAAGTAGGAGGTGTTGATCGCCTCCTCGCGCAGGAAGTTGGGGATCAGCGACGTCGTTCCGCCCTTCGCATCCGGATCGCGCTCGGCCTCTTCGAGCGGCGCCTTCTGGGCGAGCTCGACCGCCTTCTCGAGCAACGGCTGCGCCTCGGCATCGCGCTCGGTCGTCCGGGCGACGAGCCGTGCGAGCGTCGAGTAGGCGATGTAGCTCTCCTCGATCGCGATCAGCTCCCGCATCACGCGCTCCGCCTCGTCGAGGCGGCCGCGGCGTTCGAGGTATCCGGCGTAGAGGAAGCGATAGGCGGGGCCCGCCGGGTCCGCGTCGATCGAGGCCTCGAAATCGGCCTTCGCGCCTTCGAGATCGTCCTTGGCCTCGCGCGACTGCGCCCGGAGGATCAGCGCGGGGGAGCTGCGCGGATCGATCCCGAGCACGGCGTCGGCCTGCTCGAGCGCGAGGTCGTATTCGCCGATCGCCGCGGAGACGGTGCCGTAGCGCAGTCGCGCCTCGACGTTGCCGGGATCGAGGCGGACGGTCTCCGACATCTCCCAGTACGCTTCGCGCGGCTTCTTCGTTTCGAGATAGGCGAGCGAGAGCGCCTCGTGGGCCGCGGCGTTCTCGGGATCGATCTGGAGGACGTTTTTGAACTCGATCACCGCCTCGTCGTGCTTGCCCTCGGCGACGTAGGCCTCGCCGTTCGCCATGAATTTGGCGACACGGTCGGCGTCGTCGGCGCAGCCGAGCGAGAACGTCGAAAATGCGAGCATGCCGCAGCCGAGCACGCGGAGGATTCGATTTCGAAGACGGTGGAGCGATCCAGTGGATTTCACGACTGGTCCTTTGCCGGCGGCCGGCCTCGCCCGGTTGGATCGGGGCATTGTGATCCCGTGGGAAAAAGATCGGGCGCAAGCTTGCGACATCGGCCGGAAGCCCGCCACACGGCAGCTCGGCCGGACCCCGCGCTCGGCGCCTGTGTGGGCGGGGTCGAGCCGCCGTCTTCAGGGGACCGATGTCGTTCGAGGGCCGCGCGCCGCCTGCATGGCTCGAGGCCTGCGCTCGCTCGAGGGCTGCGCCGGCTCGAAAGAAGGCCGGCTTCAGCGATCGCCCGGAATCACGTAGCGCTTGCCTTCCTGCAGCAGCCAGCCGGATTCCTTCAATTGCTTGATCGCGCGGGTCACGGTCTCCCGGGAAGTGCCGACCATGTCGGCGATCTGCTGGTGCGTGAGCGGCGGCGTCATGAGTCGGGCGGGCCCGCTCTCCGCCGGGCGCGCGATGCGCTCGAAGAGGTTGCGGGTCCGCTCCTCGACTCCCTGGAAGGAGAGCGAGCGCGCCTGCTCGTTCGTCTCCCGCAGGCGGTTCGCGAGCTCCTCGATGACGGCCAGGGAGAGGTCGGGGCTCTGTCTCAGCAGGTCGATGAAATCCCGCCTCGAAAGGGCGAGCAGGACCGACTCCTCGAGGGTCTTCACGCTGGCGGAACGGGTCTCGTTGCCGAGCAGCGCCATGTCGCCGAAGAAGGCGCCGGCCTCGAGGAAGTTCATGATCTTCTCGCGACCGTCGTCCGAGGCCTTCGTGACCTTCGCCCGTCCTTCGCGGATGACGTACATGTAGTCGCCGGGCAGCCCCTCCTCGACGACGGTGGCGTTCTTCGGAAAACGTCGTTCGATCAGGTGGGTCGCGAGCTCCTCGAGATCGCTCTCGCCGACCCGCCGAAAGAGCGGGATCGCCCGGAGCGAGTCGAGCACGTCCTTGCGAATCGAGCCTGTCGTATTCATTAGAACCTCGTCGGGAGTTCGTCTGGAGTCGAGGCGACGCGAATCGGAACTTTCCGCCTCTCCGGCATCGTACGTCTCAACCGGGCACTTGCTTGGTGACCGATATCACAGTTCTTCGGGCACGGCTTCGGAAATCCCGCGCCCGACCGTTCCCGTCCGGTCCGGCCATCCATGGGCGCCGGCCCGCTACCGCCCCACGCCCCAGTACTGGAAGCCCGCCGCGACGACGGGCTCCCGCTTGTAGATGTTCCGAAGGTCGAGCATCCGCGGCTCGGCCATCAGGCTTCGGGCCCGTGGGAGGTCGAGCATCCGGAATTCGTTCCATTCCGTGACGATCACCATCGCGTCCGCGCCTTCGAGGGCCTCGTAGGCGTCCTTGCAGAGGGTCATTTCCGGCACGAGGCGGCCGGCCTGGGCGAGCGACGCCGGATCGTAGGCCCGGATCTTCGCGCCCCTGCGCAGGAGCTCGCGCACGATGTCGATGGCCGGCGCCTCGCGCAGGTCGTCCGTCTCCGGCTTGAAGGAGAGCCCGAGCACACCCACGGTCTTGCCGGCCACGTCGCCCTCGAGAGCGGCGACGATCTTGTCGACCATGCGCAGCCGCTGCCGCTCGTTGACCCGGATCGTCGCCTCGACGATCGAGAGTTCGTGGCCGAGCACGCGGGCGAAATGGGCCGCCGAAGTCGTGTCCTTCGGGAAGCAGGAGCCGCCATAGCCCGGGCCCGCGTGCAGGAACTTCTTGCCGATCCGATTGTCGAGCCCCATCACGCGGGCGATCGCCTGGACGTCCCCGCCGATCTCCTCGCATAACACCGACAGCTCGTTCACGAACGAGATCTTGGTCGCGAGGAAGGCGTTCGCCGCGTACTTCGCGAGCTCGGCCGTATGGATGTTGGTCTCGACGAAGGGCGTCTCGTTCAGGTAGAGCGGTCGATAGAGATCCTTGAGGATCGCCAGCGCCTGATCGTCCCCCGGATCGGTCCCGATCACGACGCGATCCGGCCGCATGAAGTCGCCGATCGCCGCCCCCTCGCGCAGGAACTCCGGATTGGACGCCACCGAGAAGCGCAGCTTCGAGCCGCGCAGATCGAGCTCCTCCTGGATCCAGGCGCGCACGTGATCCGAAGTTCCGACCGGCACCGTGCTCTTCGTGACGATGACGCGGTAGCCGTCGAGGCAGCGGCCGATCTCGCGCGCGACCGACTCGACGAAGGCGAGATCCGTACTGCCGTCGGGCGCGGCGGGCGTGCCGACGGCGACGAAGACGACGAGCGCACGGGAGACGGCGTCGGCGAGGTCGAGGGTGAACGCGAGACGACCGCTGCGGGTGTTGCGCGCGACGATGTCCTCGAGACCCGGCTCGTAGATCGGGATCTCGCCGCGCCGGAGCGCTTCGATCTTCTCCGGCAGCTTGTCGACGCAGGTGACCTGGACGCCGAACTCCGAGAAGCAGGCGCCCGTGACGAGACCGACGTAGCCCGTGCCGATGACCGCGATGTTCATGTCTTGCCTTCATCCTCGCTCGAAGAGCGCGGTTCGACTGCGCCCCGCTGATCCCGGACGGACGTCTCCGGCCCCTCCAGAGAGAACGCATCGAGGTTGCGGAGCAGCCGGAACGTCACCGCGACCACCGCGGCGAGATAGACGAACGCGAGCCAGCCGTCGATCTGCGCGAAAGAGATCGCGATCATGCAGAAGCAGCTCGTCAGGAAGTAGAGCATCAGGACGGCGTTCTTGTGGGAGCCTTCGCGGACGAGCAGGCGGTGGTGCATGTGGAGCTTGTCCGGGGCGAAGACGCCCTTGCCGCTCCGGATCCGGCGAGCGATCGAGAGCAGCGTGTCGAGCAGCGGAATCGCGAGCGCCAGCATCGGCACGATGAAGGCCAGGAACGCCGCCTTGCGATAGCCCTCGAGCGCGAGCACGGAGAGGCTGAACCCGATCAGCAGCGATCCGGTGTCGCCGAGAAAGATGCGGGCGGGCGGAAAATTGAACGGCAGATAGCCGAGCAGAGCGCCGAACATCGCGAGGCCGATCGTCACGCCGACCCATTGCTCGGCCTGCCAGCAGATGATCGTCAGCGTCGCGGCGATGATCGCCCCGAGCCCGGACGAAAGCCCGTCGAGGCCGTCGATCAAGTTCATCGCGTTCGTGACGCCGACGATCCAGACGAGCGAGACCGGCCACATGATCCAGAGCGGCACGGCGACGGTCTGGACCGAGAAGGGATCGCTGAACAGATCGAACCGGAAGCCGGCCTGGATCGCGATCGCCGCGGCGACGATCTGGAAGGCGAGCTTCACGTTCGCGCGTAGCGTGAAGCGGTCGTCGAGAAAGCCGACCGTCATCAAGAGTCCCGCGCCGAGCACGAACCCCCAAGCTTTCGGGAAGACGTCGAACTCGGATCCCCAGAGCGTCGCGAGCACGAGCCCGGCGCCGGCGCCGGTTCCGACGGCGAGCCCCCCGAGCAGCGGCATCCGCGCGCGCCGGGAGACCTTGCGATCGCTCGGCCGATCGACGGCCCCCACCGCGAGCGCGAGGCGCATGACCGCCGGCGTCGCGAGGGCGGCGACGCCCGCAGCGACGAGGACGATCGCGATGGCTCGGAGCTCGTTCAATTCGGATCCCTTCGACTTCCAGCCGCCCGGTCCGCGCGGAGCGCGGGACGCTGGCCGAGGCGCATCGCGCTCGATCAGTAGTAGCCGTACTGCTCGCGCGTCGCTTCGGATCCGTTCAGGACCAGGCCCACGACCCGCCGCCGATCGAGGATGTCGAGCGCAGCCTGCACGTCCTCCTTGGGCGTGACGCCTGCGCGCACGACCATCACCAGACCGTCGCACAGCTCGGAGATGCTCTTCGCGTCGGGCAGGCCGAGACAGGCCGGCGTGTCGAGCACGACGCGGTCGTAGCGGCGCGCGACCTCCTCGATCAGACGCCGCATCTCGGGCGAGGCGAGCAGCTCTGAGGGATTGGCCGGGATCATCCGGACCGGCAGCACGTCGAGGTTCACGCCCTCGAGCTTGGTGATCGCCTCGTCGACGGTCGCCTGGTTGAGCAGGACCTCGGCGAGACCGGCCTGCGGCTGCAGGCCGAGCGTCCAGTGGACCTTCGGCCGGCGCAGGTCGCAATCGATCAAGAGGACGCTGCGCCCGACGCTCATGGCCGTCACCGTCGCGAGATTGACCGAGCAGGTCGACTTCCCCTCCCCCGCGTTCGCGCTCGTGACGGCGATCGTCTTGAGCGGTCGCTGGGAGGCGAGACTGTCGAGGCGACCGCGCAGGCTGCGGTACTGCTCGGCGACGTACGAATCCGGCTGGAGCAGCGAAATCCTGCGCTTGTTGGCATCGGAAGGGGCTTCGCCCGGCGCGCTCTTCGCGGGCCCGAACCAGCGCGCGAGGAACCCCGGCTTCTCCTTGCGGGCGGGCGGACTGATCGCGGTGCCTTCGAACGCGGACGGCGCCGCCGGTCCCGTCTCGCTGCCCGTCGCCCGGCGCCGGCGCTCCATCTCCGCACGCTGCAACGCTTCGTAATGCTTGGCCATGACTCGTCTTCTCCCCCGGTCGCCCTTCGCGCACCGGATCCCGAAATCGCTCTACCTGCCGAAGCGGAAGAATCGGCGCAGCGAACGCCGTCCGGCGCGCGGTCCCGATTCGCTTCGAAGCTCTTCTTCTTCCGACTCGTCCTTCGCGACGAGTCCCAAATCCCGCGCGACCTCGCGGATCGCATCCGCGCCGATCACCGACTGTTGACGGGCGTAGCCGAGCAGCATCGCCCCGTCGCAGACGTTGTTGATGAGGCGCGGCGTGCCTTCGGTGACGCGGTAGAGCTCGCGAAGGGCCTTCTTTTGGAAGAGGCCGCGGCCGGTGTAGCCGGCCTTTTCGAGGCGGCCTTCGACGTACTCGGCGAGCTCGCGCTCGTCGAACGGGCGCAGATGATGACGCAGGGCGATCCGCTGGCGGAGCTGGCGAAGCTCCGGCTTGTCGATCAGCGCCTGGAGCTCGGGCTGCCCGACGAGCATGATCTGGATCAGCTTCGAGGTCGGCGTCTCGAGGTTCGAGAGCAGTCGGATCTCCTCGAGCATCTCGGTCGAGAGATTCTGGGCCTCGTCGACGATCAGCAGGACCCGCTCGTTCGCGGCCAGCTTCTCGATCAGATAGTGATTCAGCGCGAGCAGGTACTCGGCCTTGGAATCGCACGCAGGACCGACGCCGAGCTCCTCGAAGAGCACCCGGAAGAACCCGAGCGGATCGAGCCGCGGATTGAAGATGAAGGCCGAGTTGGTCGTCGAGTCGAGCTGCGCGAGCAGGGCGTGCAGCAGCGTCGTCTTGCCCGTGCCGACCTCGCCCGTCAGCATGACGAAGCCCTTGCCCGAGTTCACGGCGTAGACGAGCGTCGCGAGACCCTCCCGATGCGCCTCCCCCAGGTAGAGGAAGGCCGGATCGGGCGTCATCTCGAAGGGCGCGCGAACCAGCCCGTAGTACTCGTTGTACATCGACGGCCCCTCTCGCTATCCGCGCCGCGTCTCGCCGGCGGCCCGAGCCTCGGGCGGCGACGCAGATTCCTTC
>CAZFKD010000173.1:0-8135 GCA_964519695.1 uncultured Spirochaetaceae bacterium | reverse complement strand
CGGGGCGTTGAACGAACGCCGCGGCTCTCGGACCATGCCGACGAAGCACTTCGTTCCGAAAAGACTGTTCGGCGGCGCGTCGTTGATGTCGCGGAACTCGTTGCACCGGTTCGTGCCGAGGGGATCCCGCTTCGAGAACGTGAAGGCGAAGCGGGTCGCGAGCACGTCCTGGACGATCGGCACGTTCAGATAACCGTTCGTCTCGATCTCGTTGAATCGTCCGTAGCTCGCGTTGAGCGACGCCTTGTGCTCGTGGACCGGGCGGTTGGTCGTGATCCGGATGACGCCGGCCGAGGCGTTTCGACCGAATTGCGCGCCCTGCGGCCCGCGCAGCACTTCCACGTTCTGGACGTCGTAGAGCGCCGACAGCTGTCCGGCTGGCGAGCTGAGGTAGACCCCGTCGACAACGACCGCGACCGCCGCGGTCGCGTTCGAATTGCTGTCCTGGAGGCCGACGCCGCGAATGAAGAGCTGGGGATTCGATGCGGCGAACGGCGAGTTGATCTCGAGGCTCGGCGTGTAGTCCGCGAGGCCGCCGACGTCCGTGATGTTCGCCGATCGGAGGGCCTCGGCGTCGAAGGCGACGACCGAAGTCGGCGCTTCCATGAGCGCCGCGATGCCGGCGCCGCCGGTCACGATCATCTCCTCGACGCCTGCCCACGGATCCGCGGATTTCGAGCCCGCCTGCTCGGACGACTGAGCCCATCCCGATTGCGATGCGCTCAGCGCGACGATGGCCACGAAGGCCGCCCCGACGCGACCGAGCCGCCGGCTCGAGACGCAGAGCGCGGACTGCGCTCGACGAACCAACCCGGATGCGGCGATCATCTTCGAGGGAAGAATCAGCGAAGGAGTCGAGGTCCGAACCGACAAACAAACCACCGGTAGACCATCTCGCGACGATGGAACAGGGCACATCTCGCCCCGTTCGGAGCGCTCGAGCGGGCGGGCTGCGCGTTGAAATGTCACTCTAGCATCGCGAAAATCGGAACGTCCAGAGGTTTTCAAGGGGTCGCAGGGGCCGACGGAGCGGGTCGGCGCGAGAGAGGTGTTCGTTGAAGAGCGCGGATTCGGTGCGTATTCGAAGCTGGATTGCAGTCGGCGTGATCTGCACGATCCTGCTCGGCTGTTGGGATGCGGCCGCCCCCGATCCCGAACTCGTCCTGGAAGAAGCGCGGGAGCTGATCGCCGATCAGAAACACGCAGAGGCGCTGCGAAAGATGCAGGCGCTCGTCGAAGCGCATCCGGACGACTCGCGAATCCAGACCCTCTACGGCGAAGCCCTGCTGGCCTCGGGTCAGCCGAGCCTGGCCGTCTGGCCGCTCGCGCGTGCCATGCGGGATCCGGAATACCTCGTCCATGCGGGGCTGCTCCTCGCGCGCGCGCAGGCGCAGAGCGGGAGTGGTGCGGACGCCATCAAGACGGCCACCCGCATCCTGGACGCAGAGCCGAATAACGGAGCCGCACTGATGCTTCGGATCCACGCCTACCTCGGGGAGAGCCTCGAGGAGCGCGCGCTCGAAGACATCGACCGCGCCTCGGAGCTCGACCTCGAGCAGACGAGCCTCGACGTCCTCCGACTCGACGCGCTGCTGGGACTCGGGCGGGAAGAAGAGGCCGAACGCCTGCTCGCCCAGCTGACGGAGCAGGCGGAGGCGATGCGCGAATCGCGGCCGGCCGATGCAGCTCGCCTCTGCGCGGCGACCGCGACCTTCACGGCCGAGCGCGGCGACGTCGACGGCGCAAAGGAGCGCTTCTCCGAGTGTCTCGAGGGCGACGGCGTCGACTCCTGGGTCCTCGTCGAGACGGCCGTCAACTTCTTCGACGAACAGGGCGAGATCGAGCGCGGCACGAAGGCGATCGAACGCCGATTCGAGGCGGACCGCAAGCATCTCGGCAACCGCGTCCTCTATGCCGACCGCCTGCAGAAGGTCGGGCGATTCGAGGAGGGCGAGGCTCTCTTGATCGAGGCCACCCGGGATCAGCCGGCTGCCTGGAGCGCCCTCGCCGACCTCTACGCCATCGAATCGGATCTCGAGAAGGCCGTCGACGCTCTCGACCATGCGATCGAAGCCTTCCCCGAAGCGGCGCGCGACTGGTCGTTCACCCGAGCGGATTTCCTGCTCGCGCTCGGCCGGATCGACGAGGCCGCGGCCATGGCGAAATCGCTCGAGATCCCCGCTCAGCGCGCGCTCGTCGAAGCGCGCATCGCCTTTGCTCGCGAGGACTTCGCGGCTGCTGCCGCCCGCTTCGAAGAGGGCATCCGCCTCTGGCCGGACAATCCCGACGCCCGCTATCTCGCGGGCCAGAGCTATGAACGACTCGGTCAGTGGAGCCAGGCGTCTGCGCACTACCGCGAAGCAGCCCGAATGGAGAAGCCTCATCATGCGAGCTCGCTCGCGCTCGCCGATCTCCAGCGCGCGCTCGGGGATACGGAAGGCGTCGCATTCCTCCTCCTTCGGCTCGGCGACCTGCGACCGAACGATCCCGAGATCATCGAGAAGCTGATCGAATTCGCCGGCGATACGGGGAACGACGAGCTGGGACTCTCGATGCTGACGCGCCTGTCGCGGATGCGGGGCAAGGCCGGCCGATCGGTCGCGTTGGCGGCAGAACGGGCGGAGCGGGCGGAGGGCGCAGAGGCGGCGCTTCGGGTCATCGACAAGACGGGACTGGACCTGCTGGATCCGATCCACGCCGAAGCGCTCGAAGCGCGCGCGAAGCTGCTGGCCGCCCTCGACCGGGGCGACGAGGCGATCGCACAGATCGACCAGGTGCTCGCGCGAGATCCCGGCTCGGCTCGTCTGCTCTTCGCGCGGGCGGCCGTCTTGCGCGCCCAGGGAGACGACGACCGGGCCACACGCGATCTGGAGGCGGCCGTGGAGGCCGATCCGCGCTTCGTTCCGGCACTCCTCGAGCGGGCGAGCCTTGCCGCCCAGGCGGGCGACGAGCAGCGTGCCCGATCGCTATACGAACAGATCGTCCCAATCGAAGCGGAAAGAAACGAACGCGGCGAATCCGGAGAGCAGAACGCCTCGATCGCGCTCGCTCGACTCGATCTCGCGTCGGGCAGAGCCGCGGACGGGCGCGCGCGTCTTCGCCGAGTCCTCGTATCTCGTCCCCGTTCCGGAGAAGCCGCCTGGCTGCTCCTCCAATCGTACGCGGAGGACGCCGGTGGCGAACGGCTCTCCTCGAACGAGCGCGAAGATCTGGCGAGACGGGCGGCGGTCTTCACGGGAACCGAGGAAGCCCGTCGCTACTTCGAGAAACTGACTCGCGAGGCCTCCTGAGATCGGCTTTCGCGGAGCCCGCCCCTTCGCCCGGGCATCGAATCAGAATTCCGGAGCCGCGGCTCGCTCACGCGGGGCGGGCGAGGCGGCCATCACCCGTTCCAGCTTCTCCAGGAGCTCGGTCCGTCGATCGACGGCCATCTGTCCCCATTCGTGGGACAGCGTACGCCGCAGATTCTCCCGCATCTCGTCGCCTCGGATGCGCTCCAGCATTTCGAGCGCGACCTCGGGCTTGCGACGGGCGAACTCGAAGGCGATGCGCGCAGTGCCGGCGTCGAGATTCTCGGCCGGCTCCTGCAGACGCATCCACTCGAGCGCGCCGATCCGATCGAAGCTGGCGAAAGCCCGGAGCGTCTCCGAGAGGATTTCGTCGCGACCGCGCTCGGGCGGGAGCGCCTGGGCCCAGGCGATCGCCTTCATCGGCTCGCGCTTGGCGAGATTCACCGCGATCCCCCTCCGCGCACCCGCCGCCCAGACCTCCTGATCGATCCGCTCGAGCCATTGCTCGAGGAACGGAAGCTCGTCGCGGCGCATCAGCTCGCTCTGCGCGGCGCGATAGGCGACCGCCTTGAGGTCGCTCTTGCTGCCGCGACCGTCCGGCAGCGATTCGACCCAGCTCGCCAGTGCTTCGGGCCCGTTCAGGTAGAGGATCTGGCCGACCACGATGCCGGCCGCGAGCTCCCTCTCGTCGCGCGCCGTATACGACTCGATCAGCCCGACGAGATCCACCGTCTGCCCCGACTCGAGATAGGCGAGGACCAGGGTCGGCAGCGCCCCGTCTCGTTGATGCGTCGGCAGCTGATCGAAGAGCGATCGCGCGGCGTCGTATCCCTCCTGACGAAGAACGGCTGCAACCGCCTCCCCGGCCGCCATGCGCTGGGCGCGGACCTCCGACCAGGTCTGGACCTCGCGCAACATGCCGCGCGGATCTTCCTTCGCCCAGTACCACATCAGAAGGCGGAAATCGCTGTTGAAGACGTCCATCGCGTCGTCATGGAAGGCGCGCACCGCTCCCGGCAGCGACTCCGGAGTGAGGCGCTTGACGAGCCGGACGAGAACGTCGAGACGCTCGAGCGTATCGGTCAAGGTGAGTGCATTGGAGAAACGCTCGTAGGCGTCGTTCTCGCCCTTGAAGGCGGGCCCGCGATTGACCTCCATCGCGCCGAACCATCCCGCGGCCGCTGCTGCCCCGACGGCTGCAATCCAGAAACCGGTCGTCTTCATCGTCATCGGAATTGATCCCCTGATGTCGCCATCAATCGATGGCGTATCCGATTGCCCGTAGCTGGCCCTTCTGCATGTCGTCGAGCTCGACTCGGCCGACATCGGCCCGCCAGGCGGGCTCGGGCAGGCTCCGATAGGCGTCGATCAACGCATCGTACTCCGAAACGTCGAGCGTCTCGTCGATCCTCAGGAGATTCTGCTGCTCCAGCGGGTCGGTCGACCTGTCGAACAGCTTGACGACCTCCCGCGTACCGCCTCCGCGGATGAATCGGCGACTGCCGATCGTCACTGCGACCAGCGGCTCCGGCCCCGCGTCCGTCTTTCCCCAGGACCGGTCGAGCTCGGCGTAGCTCGGCCGGGGCGGGGAGATCGGCTCGCCCCCCTCGACTCCGGCGACGGCGAGGATCTCGGGCAGGCGGGATCGTCCGTCTGCTCCGTCGATGGCCGGCTCGCCGAGCAGATCGAGGATCGTGGGCCAGACATCGACGTTCTCGCTCATCGCGTCGATGACGATGCCGCGATCGAGGCTGAACGGGAGGCTGATGATCCAGGGCGTGTAGATCACCTCTCGATGCAGATCCTTGGCATGACCTTCGTTGCCGTGCTCCTGGAACGCCTCTCCGTGATCGGAGGCGATGACGAGCAGGGTCTCGTCCCGAAGGCCATGCTCCTCGAGGGCTCGAACCAGCGTCGCGATCTGGCGATCCGTCCAGTGGATCGAATTGTCGTAGAGATCGGAATAGGAGGTTCCGAAGATCGCGGACTCCTCGTCCGACAGGTATTGATGCGCATCCATGTAGTGGACGTAGAGGAAGAATCGATCCTGTTTGTTCGTACGCAGAAACTCGACGACGCCTTCGGTCGCGTCGACGTCGGAGCCCGCGAGCTTGGCGTAGGGATTCTTCGTCTCGCGACGCACGCCCGCCAGCGGCGCGCCGATGTTGGGCCGGTGGTAGATCTCGAAGCCCTGCTCGAATCCGAAGGTCGGTGCGACCCAGCCGTTGCGCCAGATTCCGGCGGTGGTGAAGCCCGCGTCCTTCAGGACCTCGGCGGGCAGGAGCGCGCTCTGCGGAATGGCGTGATCGAAGCGCAGAATGCCGTTGCGGTGGGGATACATCCCCGTCCAGAGCGAAGCCATCGACGTCTTCGTCCAGGACGACTGCGAGAGATGGTTCGCGAAGCGGATGCCGGTATTCGCGAGATGATCGAGGGTCGGGCTCGTCGCGCGCTCGTAGCCGTAGGCGCCGAGCCGATCGGCGCGCAGGGTATCGACCAGGACGAAGACGACGTTGAGATCGTCCCGCTGGGCGAGCAGGGGGATCTCCTCGGGCTCGCCGATCGGGCGCATGTCGGGGCGGATCTGGAACTGCGTGAGGAAGAATCCGGCCAGCAGGAGCGCCGCGAGGGCGGCGTAGACGAGCCATCGCTTCTGCATTTCGGGAAGGTTCCTCACTCTTCTTCGCGTGCTCCATTCACTCGGCACGCGGACGGACTGGCTTAACGCAGGACCCCGCCCCCATCGACGACGATCCCCTGCCCGTTGACGCGACGGGCATGGTCCGAGCAGAGCCAGACCGCCGTCTCGGCGATCTCCTCGGGCTGGCAGAGGACGCCGCCGGGCACGGTCGACTCGAGCTTCTTGCGGTACTCGGGGCCGTTCTCGGCGAAGGAGGCGGCGATCATGGCCGTCTCGGTGATCCCGGGCAGGACGGAGTTGCAGCGGATCTTCTCGCCGGCGTATTCCGAGGCGACGTTCTTCATCAAGCCGAGGACGCCGTGCTTGGCGGCCGTGTAATGGGGCTGGCCGGGGGCCGGGACGATGCCCGCGCCCGAGGACGTATTGACGATCGCGCCGCGGCCGGCCCCGAGGATCGGCTGCTTCAACATCTGGATGATTTCGTGCTTGATGCAGAGAAAGACGCTCGTCAGGTTGACGGCGATCATCTGGTCCCAGGCGGCCTGGGTCAGCTCGTGGAACGGCACGGGCCGATGCGAGATGCCGGCGTTGTTCATCGCCGCGTCGAGGCGGCCGAAGCGCTCGACCGCCTGGCGGATCATTCCTTCGACCTGCGCCTCGCTCGTCACGTCGACCGCGAGCGCGAGCGCCTCGCCCCCGTCCTGCTCGATCCGCTCCGCCGTCGCCTTCGCCTGCGCGCCGTCGATGTCGGCGACGACGACCCGGGCGCCTTCCCGCGCGAAGATCAGCGCCGAAGCCCGGCCGATTCCACTCCCCGCGCCGGTCACCAACGCGACTCGCCCCGCATGCATGCCCATGGACTTTCTCCTGGCGCTCGGCCCGTTCCCGAGTCGCTCTCGATTCGCCTTCGATCCGCGCCCTGCCCGCTCTCCAGCCTCTCAGCCCGCGGCGAGCACCGCGTCGACGGCCTTCACGACCTCGGGCGCGAGCCGCCCCTTCGTCGAGCGCGCGTTGCTCTCGACCTGCTCGGGCTTCGTCGCTCCCGCGATGACCGACGAGACGACCGCGTTGCGCGCGAGCCACGTGAGCGCGAGCTCGACCAGCGAGATGCCCGCCTGCGCCGCGACCTTCTCGAGCGACTCGACCTTCGCGAGCGTCGCGTCGGCGACGAAATGGCCGTAGTAGTTCTTGAACATCTCGCCCGAGGCGCTGCCGTAGCGGCTGTCGGCAGAGGGCGCCTGACCGCGCTTGTACTTGCCCGTCAGCGCGCCGGAGGCGAGCGGGAAATACGGCATCAGGCCGAGCCCGTGATGCGCGCAGGCCGGAACGACCTCGGTCTCGATCTTGCGCTCGAGCAGGCTCCACTCGTTCTGCGCCGTCACGAAGCCGCGCAGCCCCGCCGTCTGCGCCGTCCACTGGGCATCGGAGATCGCCCAGCCCGAGAAGTTCGAGCAGCCGATGTACCGGACCTTGCCCTGGTCGACGAGCGTGTTCAGCGCGTCGAGGGTCTCGGCGATCGGCGTCTCGGGGTCGGGGGTATGCACGATGTAGACGTCGATGTAGTCCGTTCCGAGGCGCGCGAGGCTCGCCTCGGCGGCGCGCAGGACATAACGCCGGGAGGCGCCCTTCGAGTTCGGGTCCTGGCCGGTCGGCACGCCGAACTTCGTCGCGATCACCGCGTCCTGTCGCCGCTTGCCGAGCGCGCGGCCGAGGAAGACCTCCGAGTCGCCGTTGCCGTAGATGTCGGCGGTATCGAAGAAGTTGATGCCGGCGCCCAGCGCCGTGTCGACGACCTTCTGGGTCTGCGCCGCGTCGATCGTCATGCCGAAGTTGTTGCAGCCGAGCCCGGCCAGCGAGACCTTGAGCCCCGAGCGTCCCAGATTGCGCATCTCCATCGCCCGATCCTCCCACCTGGTTCGCAGGTCGTTCGTTCGCAGCTCGATTCTTCGCGGATCAGCGGCGATCGTCGCGCTTCGTCCGCCTGGCCGCCGGCTTCGAGCCTCGGGGTATAGCAATTCGCGCACCCGCCCGGGCAAGCCCGGCCCGAGCCCGATCGCCCCCCCGCGCGCCGCGCGAAGCAGCCGGTAACATGGGACCTGCCGTTTCTCTCGTCCGCGCACCCCGGCGCGCCGCGCGCCCCGCTCCGGAGACCGTCATGCTCGATCGGAAGGAGGCCGTGCGTGCTCTCGGCGGAGCCCTCGGCG
>CAZFKD010000172.1:0-8153 GCA_964519695.1 uncultured Spirochaetaceae bacterium | reverse complement strand
CTCGAGGGCAAGGGCGTCTCGCTGCTCGACGTGACGGGCCTCGCCCAAAAGAACGGTGCGGTCGCGAGCCATGTCCGGGTCGCGAAGAAGCCCGAGGATCTGCATTCGACGCGCATCTCCGCGGGCGGCGCGGATCTCGTGCTCGGCTGCGACATCGTCGTGACGACCGGCCAGGACGGGCTCGCGAAGCTCTCGCCCGCCCGCACGCAGGCGATCGTCAATACCCACGTCGCGCCGACGGCGGATTTCGCCTCGCATCCCGACCTCGACATGTCCTCTTCCGGCATGGAGGCGCGTCTGCGCGCCGCGATCGGCGAGGAGCGGCTCGAGCTCGTCGACGCGACGAAGCTCGCGACGGCGCTGCTCGGCGACGCGATCGGAGCGAACCTGTTCCTGGTCGGCTTCGCGCTCCAGCGCGGCCTGGTCCCGGTCGGGCTGCCGGCCCTCGAGCGTGCGATCGAGCTGAACGGCCGCGCAGTCGACATGAACAAGCGGGCGCTCGCCTGGGGGCGCCTCGCGGCCCACGACCGGAAGCGCGTGGAAGAGCTCGCGGCCCCGCGCATTCGCGCGGCGAAGAGCCCGGCTGTGGCCGAGACGCTCGAGGCCCTCGTCGAGCGCCGGATCCGCTTCCTGACCGACTACCAGAACGAGCGCTATGCGCGGCGCTATGCCGACTTCGTCGCCCGGGTCGCTGGCGCGGAGCGCGCCATCGGCCAGACGGACGACCGCCTCGCGCGCGCCGTCGCCCGCTACTACTTCAAGCTGCTCGCCGTGAAGGACGAGTACGAAGTCATGCGGCTGTGGGCGAGCGAGGCCTTCAAGCGGCAGGTCGAGACCGAGTTCGAGGGGGACTACAAGCTGCAGTTCCATCTGGCGCCGCAGCTCTTCTTCCCGCGCGATCCGGCGACGGGCCGCGTGAAGAAGCTGACCATCGACCGGCGCATCATGAAGCTCATGACGCAGCTCCGGCATCTGAAATTCCTGCGACACACCCCGCTCGATCTCTTCAACAAGACGGCGCATCGCCGGCGCGAGTGGGCGCTCGTCGGGGAATACGAGCGCATCGTCGACGAGCTGCTGCGGGGGCTCTCGCTCCAGAATCTCGATCTCGCCGTGCAGATCGCGGAGATCCCCGAGCAGATCCGCGGCTTCGATACGGTGAAGGATGCCCAGGCGGCGACCGCGAAGGAGAAAGAGGCCCAGCTGGTCGACGCATTCCGAAAATCCGTGGGCTCGAAGGGGCTCTCGAGCGGCCGGAGCTGACCGGAGGTCAGGGGCAGGAAGCGGGCAGGGGTCCTCCCGGATCCGGCAGATCCGGTGCATCATGTCTTCTGCGCAGGCTCGGGCGCGGAGCGGATCGACGGACGTCGACCCGTTTCCGGCCCTGCGGGTCACTCCCCGATCGATCGATCGACCGCTCGTCGGATCCTCAATGCGGGAGGCATCCAGGCGGGAGGCATCCGGTCGGCCGGATCGCGTGATCGCGTTTCGCGAACGACGGCAGACACGAACGAAGGGACAGAGAGAGAACCCGATGACGACTCGCAAGACGGCCGCGGAAATCCGGCAGATCCTCGCCAGCCGGAAGCTCGAGCGCGTGGTGGTGCTCGGCGCGAACGGAACCATGGGCTACGGCAGCGCCGCGCTCTTCACCACGGCGGTGCCCGAGGTGATCCTGCTCGCGCGCACGAAGGCGAAGGCCGAGGAAGGGCTCGCGGCGGCGATCAAGCAGGTCCGCTCGCCCACCGTCGCGAACCGCGCGTCGACCGGCGACTACGAACACGATCTCGCTGGCGCGGTCGCCGGGGCCGATCTGATCTTCGAGGCGCTGACCGAGGACATGGCGCTGAAGAAGGAGATCTTCGACAAGGTCGAGGCGGCGCGCCGGCCCGATTCGATCGTCGCGACGGTGACGTCGGGGCTCTCGATCAACGCGCTCTGCGCGGGGCGGAGCGAGTCGTTCCGGAAGCATTTTCTGGGGCTGCATTTCTTCAATCCCCCGAACGTGATCGTCGGGACCGAGCTGATCGCCGGCCGGGACACCGATCCGGCGCTCGTCGATTTCATCGACGTCTTCAGCCAGGTCCGGCTCGGCCGCGAGATGGTGCGGACCTTCGATACGCCCGCCTTTGCCGGCAACCGCGTCGGCTTCAAGCTCATGAACGAGGTCGCGCAGCTCGCGGGCGAGATCGGCCCGCTGCTCGCCGACAAGCTCGTCGGCCCCTACACGGGCCGCGCGATGACGCCGCTCGCGACCGTCGACCTGGTCGGCTGGGACATCCACCGCGCGATCGTCGACAACGTCTACGCGAACACCGACGACGAGGCCCACGCGACGAACGAGCTCCCCGACTACATGGCGAAGCTCATGGAGCAGGGCGTGCTCGGCAACAAGTCGGGCCGGGGCTTCTTCAAGAAGGACGGCAAGAAACGCCTCGTGCTCGATCCGGCGAGCGGCGACTATCGCCCCGAGGCGGAGATCGCGCTGCCCGAGCTCGGCTACATCGCCGAGGTCGCCGCGCTCCATCGCGACGGCCGCTACAAGGAAGGCATGAAGGTCTTCCGGCACGCCGAGGGCGAGTACGCGAAGATCGCGCGCAAGGTCATCGCGGGCTACGTCGCCTACGCCTTCAATCGCGTCGGCGAGGTCACCGAGACGATCGACGGCATCGACCGCATCATGGGCATGGGCTTCAACGCCGCGCCGCCCTCGGTGCTGGTCGACACGATCGGTCTCGCGGATACGGTCTCGATGATCGAAGAGGCGGGGCTCGCGGTGCCGAAGATCCTGGCGGACGCGCTCCGCGCGGGCCGGACGGAGCGATTCTTCGATCATCCGCGCATCAACATCGGGCGCTTCTTCGTCGCGGAGTAGGGCGGCGGCAGGCGGAACGGCCACGAACAGACGAGCGGAGGCGCGCAGCGCCTGCGAAACGAACGAACGAACGAACGGGAGACGAGGACATGGCGGCTGGCTCGGAAGTGTACGTGCTCGGCGGATACCAGACGGACTTCGCGCGCAACTGGACGAAGGAGAACAAGCATTTCTCCGCCCTGATGCGCGAGAGCGTCCAGGGCGCCCTCGAGGCCTGCCAGATCGCGCCCGAGGAGATCCAGAGCGCGCATGTCGGCAACTTCGCCGCCGAGCTCTACTGCATGCAGGGCCATCTCGGCGCGTTCTTCACCGAGGTCGATCCCGCCTTCAGCGGCCTGCCCACCGGCCGCCACGAAGCCGCCTGCGCCTCCGGCTCGATCGCGATCCTCGCGGCCTCCGCCGAGATCGAGGCCGGCCGCTACGACCTGCAGGCCGTCGTCGGCATCGAGCAGATGAAGACGGTGTCGGCCGACGTCGGCGGCTCCTACCTCGGTACCGCCGCCTGGTACGAGCTCGAGGCGAAGGGCGTCGAGTTCCCGTTCCCGAAGCTCTTCGGCAAGCTCGGCGACGAATACGACAAGCGCTACGGCCTGAAGGACGAGCATCTCGCCGAGATCTCGAAGATCAATTACGCGAACGCCAAGCTGAACCCGAACGCGCAGACCCGCAGCTGGTACATGAACAAGGATCATGCCCTCTGCCGGACCGAGGACACCCCGGCCGTCGGCGGCCGCATCCGCATCGCCGACTGCTCGCAGGTCACCGACGGCGCCGTCACGATCTTCCTCGCCTCGCGCCAGTACGCCGAGCGCTGGGCCCGCGGCGTCGGCAAGAAGCTCGCCGAGATCCCGCGCATCAAGGGCTGGGGCCACAACACGGCCCGCCTGAAGTTCGCCGACAAGGTCGCCGAGTCGAAGAACTCGCCCTACGTATTGCCCCACGTCCGCTCGACCATCACGAGCGCGATGAAGCGCGCGGGCATCGGCAGCGTCGAGGGCATCGACGGCATCGAGACGCACGACTGCTTCACGACCTCCGAGTACATGGCGATCGACCATTTCGGGATCACCGCCCCCGGCGAATCCTGGAAGGCCGTCGAGGCCGGCTGGCTCGAGATCGGCGGCAAGCATCCGATCAACCCGAGCGGCGGGCTCATCGGCGCCGGGCATCCCGTCGGCGCGACGGGCTGCCGCCAGGTGCTCGACGCGGCGCTGCAGGTGACCGGCGAGGCCGGTGCCTATCAGATCGAGGGTGCGAAGAACTTCCAGACGCTGAACATCGGCGGCTCGGGGACGACGAGCGTCTCGTTCGTCGTGGGCGTCGACTGAGAGCGCGCTGCGCCGCTTCCGCCGAGGTCGCTGCAGCCCTCAGTCGGGCTCGTCCGGGCTCGTGATCGTCTTCGGCAGGATCTCCGGCAGGCCGGGCGCGTCGTAGCGGCCGTTGCCGTCGACGTCGACGAAGATCGGATTCGAGAAGGCGAAGGGCACGAAGCCCGGGAGCACGTCCCGGTAGAGGCCCTCCGCGGGCCCCTCGACCTCGACCGTGACGAAGGCATCCCGCTCGAAGGCCAGCGGGAGGGCGGCGGACTCGCCGCGGGCGATCGGCGCGCGGTGGACCAGCTCGCCATCGACGTAGGCGCGCCATTCGGCGATCGGAACCCAGTCTGCGGCGTCGACGGTGATCTCGAGGACGCCCTTCGAGCCCGCGTGGATCTCGCCGATCTCGGCGAGGCCGAGCCGGGCGTTCAGGAGCGGGCCGGTCGAGCCGTAGGCGCGTCCCGCGCGCAGGGCCTCGATGAAGGCCTTCTCGTCGAACGCGCGAACTCGATCGTCGTCGACGCGTACGTAGGTCCGCGGCAGACCGACGATGTGGCCGAGCCGGTGCGAGTCGCTGTTCGCCGTTCCGACGATCCGCTCGCCCTGGAGCAGGAACGAGAGCCAATCGGCCCGGGTGCGCCGGAATCGCAGCATGTCCTCGGCGTTCATCAGCTCGATCGCGTCGACGTCGAGGTCCCGCAGGCCGTGTTCCGGGCTGCGTTCGATCAATACCGAATTCGGCCATTCACCGAGCGGCCTGGCCGGATCGAGGGGCTCGCCGGCGACCGCGAGATGATTGAAGTACGCATCGACGTCGTCCCCGTTGTTCGGATGCGGACGCGGGTGGTTCATCTGGACGAAGGGCGGCCGCGGGCGCGCGCGCAGCGCTGCGAAGACGTCGCGCAGGCGGCGACCTTCGAGCGGGATCGCCCCGCGTCCCCAGGCGCCCGGCTCCAGCTCGAGCGGGAAGACGTTGAGGTGGCCGGCCGTGAAGGGGGACTCGCCCCCGGCCCAGGCGCTCGTCATCTCGCTGCCCGTGATGCCGACGATCTCGCCGGCGAGTCCGGCGGCCGCGATCGTCTCGCGCGGATCGAAGATCCGATCGTGCTCGGTCGAGACGAGGACCTCGGCACCGCTCGCGGCGAAGGCCTCGACCTGAAGCGATTCGGGCAGGCTCGAATCGAAGCTTCGTCCGCTGTGGACGTGGAGATCGGCGGCGAGCCAGCCCGGGGTCGGAGCGACGCGAGCGAGGGGCGCGAGCTCCAGCGTCGTCGTCCTGCCGGCCTCAACCTCGATCGGCGACTCGGCGATCGCATACTCGGGGCCTCGGGTCGCGATCGCACGATAGGAGCCGGGCGGAACGGGAACCTGGCGCGACTCGCCCGGCGCGACGCCGGCGACGTTCACGAAATCGGCTTCGAGTCCCGACGCGATCGCCTGCTCGCCCGAGCGGAACCCGAGGCGGGAGTCGCCGAAGCGAACGGGTCCCGAGCCGTCGGCGCGCAGGAAGACGATCCGGCCGATGAAGTCCTCGGGCAGCGCGACCCGGCCCGGCGCGCCGAGGGCGAAATCCGGGAGCGCGATCGTCTCCGCCGCGGCGGTGTCTGCGGGGACCTCGAAGGCATGCTCGAGGCTGCGATCCGCTTCGCCGCGGACCTCGGCGAGGTAGCGGCCCGGCGGCAGCCGAAGCGCATAACGTCCGGAGGCGTCGGGCGCGACCTCGCTGATGGCGCCCCCCTCGGCCCGCGCGAAATGGATCCGCGCCTCCGGATCGTCGACCCGGCCGCGGACCGTCGGAGCCGCAGGGAAGACCCGATCGGTCACGGAGGCGACGTCCGCGCGCTCGCCGACCCAGATCCGGAAGTCGAGCGCGAGCTCCGCCTCGAGATCGAGATCCATGAACGGAATCCGGGCCAGATGGAAGAGGCCCGGCGGGCCCGCGGCCCGGCCGAGCCAGGGCGGGCTCGCGAGTGCGTTCTCGAGGGTGTAGTGGCCGCCGGTGATCGTGAAGGTGGCGACGGCGTCGGCGTCGGGGCCGTCGATCCGCGCAGCGCCGATGCGCTCGAGCCCGTAGCTGATCGGGGGCAGGCCTTCTCCGCCGACGAGGACCGTCAGATCGGCGCCCGTCATCGAGGCGAG
Organism: uncultured Spirochaetaceae bacterium; assembly: GCA_964519695.1. Lineage (GTDB taxonomy): Bacteria > Myxococcota_A > UBA9160 > UBA9160 > UBA4427 > UBA4427. The sequence continues at coordinate 1,823 of CAZFKD010000172.1, read as the reverse complement.
CAGCGCGCGCGTCGAGCTGCGGTCGGAGGCGGGATGGACGAAGCCGAACGAGCTCTCGGGCTCGCTCCGCGAAAGGGAAAAGGCGGAGAGCTGGCCGCTCGCATGCAGCGCGATCGCACCCAGCGCGAAGACGCGCTCGTCCGGGGCGAAGCGCCGCGCGCGCATCGCGACGGCGAGCGCCGTGGGCTGCTCGAGGTCGACCGTGTACGTCGTCCGGATCTCGACGCCGCGAAAGACGGCGCGGGTCTCGATGAAGGCCCGGCGGTCATCGCGTCCGGCGGCGATCGAGTCGATCGGCAGGATCTCGGATTGCGAGAGGTTCGCGATCGGATGCAGGACGGCCCACTGATCGTCCGCGCGGCCGCAGTGGCCGAGATCGACGAGCACGCCGCCGCGGGGCGAGAGCGGACTCTCGTGGGCGGGATCGGAGATCGCCGCGCAGATCGTGCCGTTGCCGACGACCCAGTCGCCGACGCCCGCATCCGCGTCGGGGCCCCCGACCGCGAGGCGCGAGACGGTCTCGGCGGTGAGGCGTTCGGCGAAGAGTCCGGCCGCACCTGCGTCCGCATCGCGATCGGCAGCGAGCGCGGGCATCGCGCCCGCTGAGACGGCGAGGGCGAGGGCTGCGATCGCCAGGGGAAAGGCCGCCTCGAGCGGAGCGGGGCGCGTCGCGCGTCGCACGCTGTGCCTACTTCCCCTCGAAATCGGCATCTTCTTTCTTCGCCATTGCCTTGTAGCCGAGCTGCATGTCGTCGGAGGTGAAGAGCACGGCGGCGCTCGAGGCCTCGAACTGCATCGCTTCGGAGAGGCCCTGCTCGGCGCGGAAGTTGATCGTCCGTTTGATGCCCTGCACGGCGAGCGGCGCGTTCTTCGCGATCTCGTCGGCCAGCGCGCGGACGTGCGCGAGCAGCTGATCGCGGGGCACGACCTCCTGAACGATGCCGAGCCGCAGCGCCGTCTGCGCGTCGATGCGTCGCCCGGTCATGGCGAGCAGCTTCGTCCAGCCGGCGCCGATCTCGTGGGCCAGGCGGAGGTCGCCGCCAGCGTCGATCGAGACGCCGACCTTCGGCTCCGGGAGCGCGAACTGCGCGTCGTCTGCGGCGATCCGGATGTCGCCCATCATGGCGACCTCGAGGCCGGCGCCGAGGCAGTAGCCGTGGATCGCCATCAGGACGGGCTGCGGCAGATGGGCGAAGACCTTGAAGCGTTCGTGGACCCAGCGGAACTTCTCGTAGTAGTTGCGGACCTTCTCGGCGGGGGAGCGGCCGGTGATCCGGTCTTCGGGCATGCCGAGGTCGACGCCGGCGCAGAAGGCGCGCCCCTCGGCGCGCACGATCACGACGCGGATCCCGTCGTCGAAGCGGATCCCGTCGGCGATCGCCGTGATCTGGCGTGCGGACTCCCAGCTCCAGGCGTTCAGCTTGGCCGGGTTGTCGAGCACGATCGTCGCGACGACGCCGTCGCGCTCGAGGCGGAAGAGGGTGGGACGTTCGCTCATGTCGGGGCTCCTCGTCGGGGCTGGCGCCCGCTCGTGCTAGGCGCGCTTGGGCGGGTTCGGATCGAAGGGGCCCTTGCCCATCTGCTCGCGGATCGGCACGAACTCGGGCATCAGCATCGCGCGGCGCTGCCAGTTCGCGCCGTCGACGACGAGCGTATGGCCCGAGATGAAGGCGGCGTAGGGCGAGGCGAGGAAGGTCGCCGCCCAGCCGAGCTCGTGCGGGTAGCCCACGCGATGCGCCGGGCAGCGCATCCCGTCGTTCTTCCGGCGCTCGGGCACCGAGCGGATGTTCGCCGTCTCGTCGTCGTGGGGGAAGAGGCCGGGG
>CAZFKD010000171.1:0-8160 GCA_964519695.1 uncultured Spirochaetaceae bacterium | reverse complement strand
CTCCGCCGAAACGAACCTTCGGCGGGAAGGGGTCCCGTCCGAACGGATCCACTTCGTCGGCAACGTCATGATCGATACCCTGCTCGCCCACCGCGAGCACGCCCTGGCCCTCGATACCCTCGACCGGCTCGGCCTCGAGCCCCGGCGCTACGCCGTCCTTACGCTCCATCGGCCCAGCAACGTCGACTCGGCCGACCAGCTCCGGCGCCTGTTCGGAGTCCTCTCCCGGCTCGGGGACCGCCTGCCGGTCGTCTTTCCCGTCCATCCCCGGACCCGCAATGCCATCGAGACCAACCTGAAGGGCGAGCGCATCAACCTGCGCATGACGGAGCCGCTCGGGTACCTCGAGTTCCTGCGCCTGCTGATGGACGCTCAGATGGTCCTCACCGATTCCGGCGGAATCCAGGAAGAAACCACTGCGCTAGGCGTTCCCTGCCTTACACTGCGCGATAGTACCGAGCGCCCGGTCACGGTCTCCGAGGGAACGAACACGATCGTGGGGACGGATCCCGGGGCCATCGAGATCGCCATCGAGAAGCAGCTCGCCCGTCCGCCTGCCCAGAGCCGCCTTCCGGCCCTCTGGGACGGTCGGGCGGCGGTCCGGATCGTCGAGATCCTCGAACGGGACCTGCGGCGCGGGATCGATGCGTCCGCGGTTCCGAGCGGCGCAGGAACGACGGACGAGCGGCGTTAGTCCAAGCGGGAGCGGGAGCTTTTTCATGTCCGAGGCCATCGACGTCGCCAGGCGAGCCGATCCGACCGCCGTCGCATCGCGTGATCGTTTCCTCGTCTATGCGACCTGCGGGGCGATCGTGCTCCTGCTCGGGATCTACTTTCCCATCCTGCGCATCATGGTCGAACACTGGGCCGCGGTCGAGGACTACCAGCACGGATTCCTGATCGCCCCGCTCGCGATCTACTTCGCCTGGGAGCGCCGCTGGGATCTCGAGGACGCGGCCGTCTCCGGCTCCTGGCTCGGCCTCGTCCCGCTCTCGATCGGGCTCCTCTCGCTGGCGATCGGACGTCTCGGGACCGAGCTGATGACGATGCGCGGCGCGTTCATCCTCACGCTGATCGGTCTCGTGCTCCTCGTGCTCGGGCGCGAGATCTTCAAGATCCTGGCCTTCCCGCTCTTTTTCCTGTTCCTGATGGTGCCCCTGCCCCAGTCGCTCGTGAACACCATCGCGTTCCCGCTCCAGCTGATCGCGGCGAAGTTCGCAGTCCTGAGCCTGCAGCAGATCGGGATCCCCGCCCTCGTCGAGGGCAACATCATCCACCTCGCGCATACCGAACTCTTCGTACACGAAGCCTGCAGCGGACTGCGCAGCCTGATGGCGCTGATCACGCTCGGGGTCGTCTTCGCCTACTTCTTCAAGCGCGGCGTGCTCTGGGTCCAGCTCCTGCTCGTCGCCTCGACGATCCCGATCGCGATCGCCGTCAACTCGTTCCGCGTGGCCCTGACGGGATTTCTTGCCCATCATTTCGGCGACGACGCCACCGGTGGCGTCGTCCACGATTTCCAGGGCGTGTTCACGTTCGGCATGGCGTTCTTCATCCTGCTCGGCGAGGGCCGACTGATCGATGTCCTGCTCGCCCGGACCGGGCGGGAACGCGCGTCGGATGCGAGCCCGGATCTCGAATCGGACGGAAGGGATTAGGCCATGCTCAAGCTCGCCGTCGCGCTCTTCTTCCTCGGCCTGAACGGCTACGTCTACTGGTACATGGGAAACGACGAGGTCATCCCGCCCCGCGCCGATTTCTCGAAATTTCCCGATGTCCTCGGCGACTGGAAATGCGAGGATCGCGACGTCCTCGACGAAGCCATCCTGAACAACCTGAAGCTGACCGACTACGTCGCCTGCAACTACTACAACGAGGCCGAGAACGCGGCGGTCCATCTCTACGTCGGCTATCACGAGCGCCAGACGCGCGACCGCAACACGGGCGAGGTCGCGGCGATCCATCCGCCCGAGCACTGCCTCCCGGGCAGCGGTTGGGACGTGATCGACTCGAAGGTCGTCCCGGTGGACTTCGCGATCGCCGGCGAGGCCAAGCGCTTCGTGATCGCCAAGGGCCGGCAGCGCGCGCTCGTCTATTTCTGGTACCAGTCGAACGGCCGCGTCGTCGCGCGCAACCACCACAAGATCTTCTGGATGTTCCTCGACCGGACCCTCCACGCCCGTACCGACGGCTCCCTGGTCCGCTTCACCGTCCCGATCCAGGTCGACCAGAGCGAGGAAGCCGCCGAGGCGAGCTTCGAGAAGCTCGCGGCCCGAGTCGCCCCGCTCCTCCCCGACTACATCCCCAATTGATGGACTGCGAAACGATGGCGGGTCGAGGCCGGGGATGAAGATCCTGTTCGTGTCGCATTATTTCCCGCCGGAGGTGAACGCCCCGGCGAACCGGACCCACGAGCATTGCCGCCGCTGGGTGAGGGACGGCCATGAAGTCACGCTGATCACGGGTGTTCCGAACCACCCGCGCGGCCGGATCTTTCCGGGCTACTCGAATCGCTGGATCCAGGAGGAGACGATCGACGGGATCCGGGTCATCCGGACCTGGATGTACCTGACGCCGAACTCCGGGTTCCTGCGACGTGTCGCGAACTACCTGCTCTTCGCGCTGACGGCGGTGCTCGCGAGCCCGCGCGCGAAGCGGCCCGACGTCGTCGTCGCGACCAGCCCCCAGTTCTTCGTGGGCGTCGCCGGGGCGCTGATCGCGAAGATCAAGCGGCGGCCCTTCGTCCTCGAGATCCGCGATCTCTGGCCCAAGTCGATCGTCGAGCTCGGGCAGCTCGGGCCGGGCCCGGTCCTCTCGGTGCTCGAGGCGCTCGAGCGCTGGCTCTATCGCAGCGCCGACGGCGTCGTCGTCAACACACGCACCTTCCATGACCACATCACCGCCCGCGGCGTCGACGGCGGGTCGATCGAGCTCGTCTACAACGGCATCGATCCGGCACGTTTCAATCCGAGGCCGAAGAATCGGGAGCTGCTCGCCCGCCACGGGCTCGAGAACCGATACACGATCGCCTACGTCGGGACACTCGGCCTCGCCCACGGCCTCACGCTGCTCGTCGACGTCGCCGAGCGCTTCGCCCTCCGCCCGGAGATCCAGTTCGTGCTGATCGGCGACGGGGCGGATCGGGAGAAGCTCGAGGCCGAGATCGAGAAGCGCGGCCTCGAGAACTTCCACATGCTGGGGCTGCAGCCGCGCGACGCGATGCCCGATTGGATCGCCTCGATCGACGTGCTGCTCGTCATGCTGCGCGACCTGCCGGTCTTCGAGACCGTGATCCCGTCGAAGATCTTCGAGTTCCTCGCCCAGGAGCGGCCCGTGATCCTGGCGGCGAAGGGCGAGATACGGCGCATGATGGCGGAGGCCGGTGGCGCGCTGGTGATCGATCCCGAGGTCGCGGACCAGCTGGCGCTCGCGATCGAAGAGCTGATCGCGGACCCGGCAGCGGCGGCCGAGCGCGCCGCGAAGGGCCGCCGCTGGGTCGAGGGGGGCTTCCTGCGCGACGACCTGGCGCGGAAGATGTCGGCCTTCCTCGAACGCGTCGTTCGCGACGCCGCCTAACGGGCGTCGACCTCGCACTCCCGGATCTTCTGGAGCAGCGTCTTGTAGCTGACGCCGAGACGCTGGGCGGCCTGCTTGCGATTCCAGCCGGTCGACTCGAGCACGTGCTCGATCGCCTCGCGCTCGACCTCGAGGGCGAACCGGCGCCCGACCTCGCGCAGGGGCAGCTCGCCCGCGGTCTCCTCCATCTCGGCGAGGATCGCGTCGAGCTCGGCCCGCCGATCGCTGCGGGAGACCCGCGGCCGCAGGATCTCCGCCAGGACCTGATCTTCGCTCTCCAGCACCACGATGCGCTTGATCATGTTCTCGAGCTCGCGGACGTTGCCCGGGAAGGCGTACTGCTTCATCGCTTCGATCAGGCGCTGCGAGAGACCGCGAAGGGGTCGGCCATACGCGGTGGCATAACGGGAGAGGAACGTCTCGACGAGCAGCGGGATCTCCTCGCGGCGCTCGCGCAGCGGCGGAATGTCGATCGCGACGACGTTGAGCCGGAAGTAGAGATCCTCGCGGAACGTCCCCTGCGAGACCATCTCGGTGAGCGAGCGATTGGTCGCACACACGATCCGGACGTCGACCTTGACCTCGCGGTTGCCGCCGAGCCGCGTGAACTCGGAATCCTGGAGGACCTGCAGGAGCTTGGCCTGCAGCGGCGCCCCCATCTCGCCGATCTCGTCGAGGAAGATCGTGCCCTTGTCGGCCTGCTCGAACTTGCCCTGCTTGCGTCCGCCGGCGCCGGTGAAGGCACCCTTCTCGTAGCCGAAGAGCTCGCTCTCGAGCAGGTCGTTCGGCAGGGCCGCGCAGTTGACCTTGACGAACGGCCCGGTTCGTCGGCTCGACACGGCATGGATCTCGCGCGAAACGATCTCCTTGCCGACGCCGCTCTCGCCCTGGATCAGGACGGTGACGTCGGTCTCGCCGATCCGCTCGATCACCCCGCGGATCTCGCGCATCGGCGGGCTGACCCAGACGGTCTGCCCTGCATGGCCGCGCGGAACGCGCTCGAAGCCCGCTCGCCGGGCGGCGCGGCTGCTGTGCAGGCCGATCCGGTCGAGGGCGGCGTCGAGCTCGACCTCCTCGAACGGCTTCGTCAGGTAGTCCGCGGCTCCGGCCTGCATCGCCTGCACGATCGTGCTCGCCCGTCCGATCACCGACATCATCACGACCGGGAGCGCCGGCCAGCGCTCGCGCATCGTCGCCAGCGTCGCGAGGCCGTCCTCCCCGGGCATCATCACGTCGAGCAGGACGAGATCGGGGTCTGCACCGCTCTCGAGCAGGGACAGCGCCCGCCGACCGCCGTCGCAGGTGTCGACCTCGAAGCCGCGCGTCTCGAGCGCGCTCGCCAGATAGGCGCGCATGCCGTCCGCGTCGTCGACGACGAGCACCCGCGGCAGGCGGATGCGCTCTTCGTCGGCAGCGCCGATCGCGGAAGGACGACGGATCGCGGCCTGCACCTCAGACCTCCCCTCCGGCAACGGGACCGAGCGGCAGCGTGAAACGGAAGCGCGCGCCACCGAGCTCGCCCGCATCCACGCCGATCCAGCCGCCATGGGACTCGACGATGCGGCGGCAGATCGCGAGACCGATGCCGAGCCCGCCGCCCTTCGCCTGGCCCTCGCCGCGGACGTACGGCGCGAACAGCCGCTCGCGGTCGTTCTCCGGAATGCCGCAGCCGTCGTCTTCGACCGAGACGCCGACGCAAAGCCCGCCCCCCATCGCCGACTCGATCGCCGTCGCGATGCGGATCACGCCCTTGGGTCGGCCGTACCGGATCGCGTTCGTCATCAGGTTCGTGAGGACCTGCTCGATCCGGCGCGGATCGAAGCGGAAGGTCGGGAGCGCGGGGGCCAGAGCGAGCTCGATCGTCATGCCGCGGTCGTCGAGCAGCGGCGCGAGCGACTCGAGCTGGGCCTCGATCGTTCGATGCAGATCGGCGGGGACGCTCTCGATCGCGAGAGGCGTTCCGCCCGAAAGCCCCGCTTCCATCAGGTCGCCGACGAAGCGGTCGAGTCGCCGGCAGGCCTTCAGGGTCTCGTCGACGAAATGACGCTGCTCGCTGTTCAGGACGCCCCGCGCGTCGCTCTGGAGCAGGCGGCCGAAGCCGGAGATGACGGTGATCGGGGTGCGGAGCTCGTGGCTCACGAGGTGGACGAGCTCCGCGCGCACCCGCGCCTGGCGGGCGAGATCCGACTCGAGCTCGGCGATCCGCTTGCGGGCGAGGTCGAGCTCGTGGCGCGGCTCCCCATCGACGGGCGCAGACGCCGCGCAGACCGGTTGCGCGCCAGGGCTTTGGACGGTGGGGGCCATCTCGCTGTGGGTCTCCGCGAACCGGATTTCGGGGCGGCCGTGGTATCGTCGGCCGTCGGCGCTCGGTCTCGCCGCTCGAGGGTTCTTCGGCGAGGGATGGAAGGCCCTTGACGGGATTCCCAACCAGATGCGTCCGTCCTCCTCGCTCGCCCGTCGAACGAGCGCGACGTGAATCGGAGCGGAACCGAACGCGCAGGAGATGCCCGACGCCCGTGGCCCGACGCTCCGCTTCGCCCGAAACGCCCGATCCCGACCGCGAGATGGCAAGGCGCCGGATCGCCGAGCTCTCGGACGCGCTGCGCCATCACGACGCCCTCTACTACCAGCAGGACGCGCCGGAGATCAGCGATCGCGAGTACGATCTGCTCCGCCGCGAGCTGGGGCGCCTCGAGGCCGACCATCCCGAGCTGATCCTGCCCGATTCGCCGACCCAGCGCGTCGGGGCCGAGCCCGCGGACGGCTTCGCGACCGCCGCCCACCGCTCGCCGATGCTCTCGCTCGACAACGCGATGAACGCCGACGAGATGCGCGCCTTCGATGCCCGCGTGCGCAAGCTGCTCGAAACCCGCGATGCGATCGAATACGTCGCCGAGCCGAAGCTCGACGGCTCCGGCATCGAGCTGATCTACGAGGCGGGCCGCTTCGTCCAGGGCCTGACGCGCGGCGACGGCCAGACGGGCGAGGACGTGACGCTCAACCTGCGCCGCGTCGGCTCGATCCCCGAGCGGCTCGCGACCGATCGGCCGCCGGCCATCGCGTCGGTGCGGGGGGAGATCGTGCTGCCCCTCGCCGGCTTCGAACGGCTGAACGACAAGCGGATCCGCGCGGAACTTCGCCCCTTCGAGAACCCGCGCAACGCCGCGGCCGGGAGCCTGCGCCAGATCCACGACGTCGACCTCGAACGCCTCGCCGCGCTCGAGTTCCGCGCCTACGCCCTCGCAGAGGGTCGACCGGACGGGGTGGGTCGCCAGGCCGAGGTCCTCGACCAGCTGCGCGAATGGGGCTTCTTCGTGAGCCCCGAGGCCGGCTGCGCGCGCGGCGCGGACGAGGCGATCGCCTTCCACGAGCGCCTCCTGGCCGAACGCGGCCGCCTCCCGATCGAGATCGACGGCACCGTCTTCAAGGTCGACCGGCTCGAGGATCAGGCACGCCTCGGCACCGTCGCCCGCGCGCCGCGCTGGGCGATCGCCTTCAAGTTCCCGCCCGAGCAGGCGGAGACCGTGCTCGAGGACATCGAGTTCCAGGTCGGCCGGACCGGTGCGTTGACGCCGGTCGCGCGGCTGCGCCCCGTGCGCGTCGGCGGGGTGACCGTCTCGAACGCGTCGCTCCACAACCAGGACGAACTCGATCGCAAGGACATCCGCATCGGCGATCGGATCGTGATCCAGCGCGCCGGCGACGTGATCCCGCAGGTCGTGCGCGTCCGCCTCGATCGACGCCGCGAGGCCCTGGCCGAGGGGCTGCGGCTGGTGCGGACGCGGCTGCCGGAGCGCTGCCCGGTCTGCGACGCCCAGACGATCCGCCTCGAAGGCGAGTCGGTCACCCGCTGCCCGAACGTCGATTGCCCCGCCCAGCTGAAGAACAACCTGCGTCATCTCGCGAGCCGCGGGGCCCTCGACGTCGATGGCCTCGGCGAAAAGCTCGTCGACCAGCTCGTCGAGGCCGGCCAGATCGAACGGCTCTCGGACGTCTTCGCCCTGCGCATGGAGGACCTCGCCGGTCTCCCTCGCATGGGCGAGAAGTCGGCGGCGAACCTGATCGCCGCGATCGAGCGCGCCCGCGCGACGACCCTGACGCGACTCCTGATCGCCCTCGGCATCCGGCACGTCGGCGAGACCGTCGCCGAGCGCCTCGCCTCGCATTTCGGCTCGGTGGAGCGCCTGCTCGGCGCGTCGAGCGACGAGATCGCGGCGATCGACGGCATCGGGACCACCATCGCGCAGAGCGTCGGCAGCTTCCTCGCCGACCCGCACAATCGCGCCGAGATCGCGCGCTTCTTCGAGCTCGGCCTCCGGATCGAGTCGCCGGCAGGCCCCGGCGGCGCTACGGAAACGAGTGATCGGCTCGCGGGCCGGACCTTCGTCCTGACCGGCACCCTGAGCCGCCCGCGCGAGGACTTCGAGCAGCGGATCAAGGCGGCCGGCGGCAGGACGAGCGGCTCGGTGTCCCGCAAGACGAGCTACGTCCTGGCCGGCAGCGATCCGGGCAGCAAGCTCGCGAAGGCCGCCTCGCTCGGCGTCCCCGTGCTCGACGAGGCCGGCTTCGAGGCGCTGCTCGCCG
>CAZFKD010000170.1:0-8165 GCA_964519695.1 uncultured Spirochaetaceae bacterium | reverse complement strand
TCACCGGGGAGAGCGGCACCGGCAAGGAGGTCGTCGCGCGCGCGATCCATGCGCAGTCCCCGCGCCGCGATGCGCCCTTCGTCGCAGTCAACTGCGGCGCGATTCCCGAGAACCTGCTCGAGAGCGAGCTGTTCGGACACGTGAAGGGCGCCTTCACCGGAGCGTCCCGCGCGCATCGCGGGCTGTTCGCCGAAGCGCATCAGGGGACCCTCTTTCTCGACGAGATCGCGGAGCTCCCGACCGCCCTCCAGGTCAAGCTGCTGCGCGCGATCCAGGAGGAGGAGATCCGGCCGGTCGGCGATTCCAAGTCCCAGTCGGTCGACGTCCGCGTGATCGCCGCGACGGCCCGGGATCTCGCGCGCGAGATCGAGTCGGGGCGCTTCCGGGAAGACCTGTTCTATCGCCTGAACGTGGTGCGCCTCGAGGTTCCGCCGCTGCGGGCGCGCCGCAAGGACATCCCGCTGCTCGTCGACCATTTCCTGGGCCGCTTCCGCGTCGCGCTCGCGAAGAACGTTCGGCGGGTCTCCGATGCGGCGCTGTCGCTGCTCGTGGCGTACGACTGGCCGGGCAACGTCCGGGAGCTCGAGAATCTGATCGAGCGCGCGGTGATCTTGACCGACGCGGACGTCGTCGAGGTCGGCGCGCTGCCGCCGGCCGTACAGGCCGGATCGAGGCGCGCCGCGACCGGCGGGACCGGAGCGCCGAACGCCGGCGATCCGGACGAGGACCTGTCGATGCGCCGGGCCCGCCGCGATTTCGAGGCGGACCTGATCCGACGCGCGCTCGCCCGTACCGGCGGAAACCGGACCCACGCCGCGAAGGTGCTCGAGATCAGCCATCGAGCGCTGCTCTACAAGCTGAAGGACTACGACATCCGGGATTGATCGGAGGCGGCCTCGCGAATCCCCTGCCCCGGTGCAGTCGGCTCGTGCAAGGGCAGGACCAGCCGGAAGCACGCGCCCCCGAGCGGTCCCGGCCCGGCCTCGAGCTCGACTGCGCCCTCCATCTCCTCCGCCAGCCGCCGCGCGTTGGCGAGTCCGAGCCCGGTGCCCTCGCCGGGCGGCTTCGTCGTGAAAAACGGATCGAAGACCCGCTCGGCGTGTTCGGTCGCGACACCCGGCCCGGAATCGATCACGCGACAGACGACGCTGTCGTACCGGGGCGCCGCCGGATCCGACCGCGACTCGCCCGCCCGTCGACGTCGCAGCCCCGGCGCCAGCTCGAAGCGGATGCGCCGGACCTCGCGCTCCCGGACCGCCGAGACCGCGTTCAGCGCCAGATTCAGCAGGATCTGGAGCACGAGTCCGAGATCACCGCGCGCGGGCGGCGTTCCCTCGTCGATCACGACGTCGAACACGATGCCGTCCGCAGCGTGCTGCGTCGACACCAGCTCGACGACCTTCCGCACACCGTCGGCGAGATCGAGCGACCCACGCTCGATTCGCGGTGGGCGGGAGAAGTCGAGCAGCTGTCGCAGGATCACCCGCACGCGTTCGCCCTGCTCCGCGGCTCGCCCGATGCATCGCCGGCCCTCGTCTGCGAGACCCGGATCACGACCCGCGAGCTCCAGGAAGGCCAGCAGCGCGCCCATCGGGTTTCCGACCTCGTGGGCGACACCCGCCGCCAGGCTGCCGACGAGCGCCAACCGTTCGGAACGGTCGAGACCTTCGCGCGCCTGCAAGAGATTGGCGTTGGCGGTCCGGAGATCCTGCACCGCCTTCTCGAGGGCGCCGGTCCGCGCCGCGAGCGCGACCTGCATCTCGTTGAAGGTGCGCGCGAGCAGCGCGATCTCGTCGACGCCCTCGACCGCGATCTCGGCCCCCGCATCCGCATCCCCGATGCCCCGGACCGCTTCGACGAGTCGATGGAGCGGACCGACGACTCGTCGCCGCAGGAGCGTCCAGCCGAACAACACGAAGATCACGATGTCGACGACGATCACGACGCCGAGCAGCAGGGCCGGCAGCGGCGGATCGATCCGACCGGCGATCGTCTCCGAGTCGTCCCGGCCGGGCGCCGCGAATCGGATCGGGGCCCAGGGCGCGCCGGACTCGACCAGCGGCCGACCCGTCGCCCGCGACTCGTGGGCGAGCGCGCGCGTGCCCGGATCGAGATCCCGAGCCGAGGCGTTCAGACCGCGCACCACGTCCCGTGCATCGATCTTCCACCATTGCCCGCGCTCGCTGACCTCCAGCTCCAGGATGCCGTTGCGGGTCGACGCGACGAAACCGCGGCCGATCAGCCCATGCAGGGATTCGATGCGGGCGTCGTTGATCTCGAGCAGGACTGCGGCGAGGAGCGCGGTGCCCGCCGCCATCACCAGGGCGAGCGAGATCAGGATCTCCGCTTGTACGCCCTGCCGGAGCTTCACGATCAGTCTCCCCGGCTGGGATCCTCGATCCCGAGCTTCTCGAGTCGATAGCGGAAGGAGCGGAAGGAGATGCCGAGCAGACGGGCCGCGCGCTTCTTGACGCCGCCCGTCGCGCGCAGCGCCTCCTGGAGGAGCGAGCGCTCGTAATCGGCGACGACACGCTCGAGGTCGACACCCTCGCTCGGAATGCGCGACGACTCGCGCCGATCGCGCACCTGGCGCACGCTCGCCGGCAGCAGATCGGCGCCCAGCGTCGAATCGCGCGACAGCGCGACGGCGCGCTCGACGAGGTTTTCGAGCTCGCGGACGTTGCCCGGGAACGCGTAGCGCGAGAGCACCTCATAGGCCTCCGCGTCCATTCCGTCGACGCGCTTGCCGAGCTCCTCCGCATAACGGCGGATGAAGTGCTGGACCAGCAGCGGGATGTCCTCGGGCCGATCGCGCAACGGCGGAAGCGTCAGCTGGATCACGTTGAGCCGGTAGTAGAGGTCCTCGCGGAAGCGCCCGGCCGCGACCTCCTCCTCGAGCCGGCGATTGGTTGCGGAGACGATGCGGACGTCGACCTTGCGGTCGACGGTGTCGCCGACGCGGCGGATCGTCTTCTCCTGCAGCGCGCGGAGCAGCTTGACCTGCAGCGCGGGAGAGAGTTCGGCGATCTCGTCGAGGAAGAGCGTGCCCCCGGAAGCCGCTTCGAACAGCCCCTCCTTGTTCTGGACGGCCCCCGTGAACGAGCCGCGTGCATGGCCGAAAAGCTCGCTCTCGAGCAGGTTCTCGGGAATCGCGCCGCAGTTGAGCGCGATGAAGGGCTCGCCCTGGCGCTGGCCCTGCTCGTGGATCGCGCGCGCGACCAGCTCCTTGCCCGTACCGCTCTCGCCGTAGATCAGGACGTTCGTCTTGGTCTCGGCGACCTGCGCGATCAGCTCGAAGACTTCCTGCATCGGTCGGCTGTGGCCGATGATGTTGCGATCGCGGACCTGGCTCCGGAGCTCCTTGCGCAGGCGCCGGTTCTCGATCGCCAGGACCTTCTTCTCGAGCGCCTTCTCGATCACGATGCGCAGCTCGTCGACCTTGAACGGCTTGGTCAGATAGTCGTAGGCGCCTTCCTTCATCGCGGCGATCGCGCTGTCGGTCGTACCGAAGGCGGTGACGACGATCGGGATCGTCTCGGGCGAGACCTCACGGGCGGCCAGGATCAGGTCGAGCCCCGTCTTCCCGGGCATCTGCATGTCGGTGATCAGGAGGTCGATCTCGTCGGCCTCGAGCTGGACGAGCGCCGCATCGACGTTGCCCGCGGTGACGACGTCGTAGCCTTCGCGCCGCAGGAAGATCTCGAGGAACTCCTGCATGCTCTGCTCGTCGTCGACGACGAGGATGCGCGAGCGGGTGGGCTTCACGTGGAAGCCTCCGCGAGCGACAACAGCAGGCGGAAGCAGGTGCCCCGGCCGACTTCGCTCGAGATCTCGATTCCCCCGCCGTGTTGTTCCACGATTCGCTGCACCGTCGCGAGCCCCAGTCCCGTTCCGTCCTGCTTGGTGGTGAAGAAGGGCTCGAAGATCCGATCGAGAAGCTCCGTGCCCATGCCCGGCCCCGTATCTTCGATTTCGAGGACACCCTTCGCCTCGCAGCGGGTGTCCACCGGCCCACAACCCTCCGGTGCATTACGGTCCGGCAGCCTTGCGTCTTGAGACGACACTCCGGGGTCCGCCCGCCGCACGCGGACCCGCAGCTCGCCCTTGCCCGCCATCGCTTCCAGGGCGTTGTTCCAGAGATTCCAGATCGCTCCCTTCAGCTGGGCGGGATCGACACGCACGACGACCCCGTCGTCGAGTTCGAGGCGCAGGACGACGTCGTCCCCGCCCTGACCCTCGGCGACCCCGGCAATCTCGCGCACGAGATCGGCCAGTCGCACGGACTCGAGCGCGAGGGGCGCCGGCCGCGAATAGCGCAGGAAGTCGCCGATCAGATCGTTGAGGCGGTCGACCTCGCGAACCACGATCCCCATCAGTCGGGCTTGAGCCGGGTCGCCGCCGGGCGACGCCTCCGAGCCCTGGAGGAGCTGAACCGAGCCGGAGATCGAGGCCAGCGGATTGCGGATCTCGTGGGCCATCCGGGCCGCCATCTCGCCGACCGCAGCCAGGCGCTCCGATCGGCGCAGCTCCTGCTCCATCGAGACGACCGCGGTCACGTCCTGGAAGATCACGACCTGCCCGAGACGTTCGCCTCCGGCCCCGACCAGGCGGGAGGTCGCGAGTCCGACGAACAGATCCTCGCCGCGGGCGTTGCGATAGGCGATCCGGTCGCGGACCGAATGAGAAGAACGGCGCCCCACCGGATCGCCCGTCCCGATCACGGCCGAGGCGCCGGGAATCAGCTCTTCGATCGGCCGCCCGGCCGCTTCCGTCGCGAGGACGCCCGTGATCCGCTCTGCTTCCGGGTTGAAGGACGTGACCCGGCCACCCGGATCGATCGTCGCGAGACCGCTCGAGATGCTCTCGACGATCAGCCGATGCAGATCCCGGAGTCGTTCGAGATCGCTGGTCTTGCGGTCGAGCGCAGCACCGGTCCGCCGGAGCTCCGCGGCCAACGTGTTCGCGAGCATGCCGAGCATCAGCAGAGCGCCCGAATAGAAGCCCCAGTAGGCCCCGAGCAGCACCAGGGGACGCTGCCCTGCCCCGGATCCCTGCGCCGGAAGCCAGCCGAGATGCCCGCCGAAGAGCACGAAGCCGTAGCCGAGGGCCGCGAGCGCCGAGCTCAGCGTGATGCCTCCCCGATCCAGCAGCAGCGCGCCGTAGAGGATCACGAGGGCATACAGGAACGTGAAGACCGATTCCCCACCGCCCGAAAAATGGACGAGCGAAGTCACGATCACGACGTCGAAGGCGACCTGCCAGGTCGCGAAGCGTTCCGGATTGCGGGTCCGCGCGAGCTGGAGGGCCGAGACGATCGTCGCGACGAACGCCGCGATGATCGTCCAGTAGACCCCCCAGATGCGCGGACCCTCCGCGGCCTCGAGCCGGTCGACGGTCACCGCCAGCCCGAGGCTCATGCCCGCGAGCAGCAGCCGCGCACCGACGAGCCAGCCCAGCCCGGCGCCCGCACGCGACTCCGCCCGATGCGTCGCGAAGGCGCCCACGAGCGCCGCTTCCCCGCCCTGCCTCAGCCGATCGTGTCCGCGATCGTGAAGATCGGCAGGTACATGGCGATCAGGATCGTTCCGATCGAGCCGCCCATGAACACCATCATCAGCGGCTCGAGCATCGCCGTGAGGCCGGCGACCGCGGTGTCGACCTCGTCGTCGTAGAAGTCGGCGATCTTGTTGAGCATGACCTCCATCGAGCCGGTCTCTTCACCGACGGCGATCATCTGGACCATCATGCCCGGGAAGATCTTCGAGCCCTGGAGCGGCTCCGCGATCGTCTTGCCCTCCGAGATCGCGCGCCGGACCGTCTGGAGCTCGCCTTCGATCACCATGTTGCCGGCCGTCTTGGCGACGATGTCGAGGCCGTCGAGGATCGGTACGCCGCTCGAGATCATGGTGCCGAGGGTGCGCGTGAAGCGCGCGACCGCGACCTTCTTGATGATGTTGCCGAAGATCGGGAGCTGGAGCGCGACCTGATCGGTCTTGAAGCGGAAGGCGGCGCTCTTGCCCCGTGCGCGCGCGAAGATCGTGAAGAAGGCGAAGACACCGGCGAGCGCGTACATGATGTACGCCTGCATCCAGTTCGAGAGATCGATGACCATCTGCGTCGGGCCGGGCAACGTTCCGCCGAAATCCGCGAACATCTGCTCGAAGACCGGGATCACCTTCACCAGCAGCAACACGATACAAGCGATCGCGATCACGCTGACGGTGGCCGGGTAGACCATCGCGCCCTTCAGCTGCTTGCGGAGCTTCTCCTGCTTTTCGAGCTGGACCGCGAGCCGGTTCAGGATCGTGTCGAGGATGCCGCCGACTTCGCCGGCGGCGATCAGGTTCGTGAACAGGTCGTCGAAGACCTTCGGGTGCTTGCGCAGCGCATCCGCGAAGGTCGAGCCCTGCTCGACCGAAGACTTCACGTTGCGGAGCACGGCCTTGAACGTGATGTTCGGCTGCTGCTCGGCGAGGATGTGGAGGCACTGAACGAGCGGCAGGCCCGCGTCGACCATCACCGCGAACTGCCGGGTGAAGACGACGAGATCCTTGATCGTCACCTTCGGGGCGAGGAAGGGGAAGATCTCGCCGAGATCCTTCGGCTTCTCCTTCACCTTGCCCGGAACGAGCCCCATGTTCTTGATGTGAATCGCGACCGCATCGGGACCGCTGGCCTCGAGCTCGCCGGACTTGTTCTCGCCCGATCGCGTCTTTGCCGTCCACACGAAAATCGCCATTCCAATTGCTCCCCGCAACGCGACGGCCAGCGCCGTTCGCGTCGCAACTCAGGATTCGATCAGGACTTGCCCAGCGGACGTCGGCCGCCGGCGGCACCGAGGGCTTCCGGTCCCCGCGCGATGAGCGCGTTCAGCTCTTCGATGTCGGGGCTCCGGGACTTCGCGACCTCCGGATCGACCAGCCGCTTCGTCACGAGCATCGCCAGGCACTGATTCAGCGTCTGCATGCCCGACTTGCCCTGGCCCATCTGCATCGACGAGTAGATCTGATGGATTTTGTCGTCACGCATCAGCGCCCGGATGGCGGAGTTCGGAACCATTATCTCGAGCGCCAGGGCACGGCCCGGACCATTGGCGCGCGGGATCAGCGTCTGGCACATCACCGCCTCGAGCACGAACGACAGCTGCTGCCGGATCTGGGATTGCTGATAGGGCGGAAAGACGTCGACGATGCGGTTGATCGTCTGGACCGCCGAGTTCGTGTGCAGCGTCGCGAACGCGAGATGGCCCGTCTCGGCGACCGTCAACGCGGCTTCGATCGTCTCGAGATCGCGCAGCTCGCCGATCAGGACCACGTCGGGATCCTGTCGGAGGATGTACTTGAGGGCCGCCTTGAACGAGCTCGTATCCGCGCCGATCTCGCGTTGATTGACGATACAACCCTTGTGGGGATGAAGATATTCGATCGGATCCTCGATCGTGACGATGTGCTCGTTGCGATCCTGATTGATCCGGTCGATCATCGAAGCGAGCGTCGTCGACTTCCCCGAGCCCGTCGGACCCGTCACGAGGATCAGCCCGCGTGGCTTCTGGACGAGGTTCTCGACGACCGGCGGAAGTCCGAGATCTTCGAAGGTCAGGATCTTGAACGGGATCGCTCGGAAGGCGCCCGCCACGTTTCCCCGCTGGACGAAGACGTTGCCGCGGAAGCGGGAGAGCTTCTGCACGCTGAAGGACAGATCGAGCTCGTTCGTCTCCTCGAGCTTGTGCTTCTGCGCGTCCGTCAGCACCGAATAGCAGAGCTGCTTCGTCTCCTGCGGAGACATGGGGGGCATCTTGAGCGGCACGAGCTTGCCGTCGATCCGCAGCTGCGGGGGAGATCCGGTCGTGATGTGAAGGTCGGAGGCCCCCTTCTCGATCATCGCCTTCAGCAGTTGATGCATGTTCGCCAAAGTGTCGCCCTCTCCTCTCGCCCTTTGCCTAGACCGAATCCGACGTGCTGACCCGGAAGACTTCCGAGAGGGTGGTCACGCCCTCGAGCATCTTGTTGAGGGCGCTCCGGCGGAGCGTGCACATCCCGCCGCGAATGGCCTCGCGCTTGATCTCCGTCCCGGAAGCGCCGTTCAGCACGAACTCCTTCAACTGATCCGTCATCACCATCACCTCGTAGATGGCGACCCGGCCCTTGAAGCCGGTGTCCGAGCAG
>CAZFKD010000169.1:5765-8187 GCA_964519695.1 uncultured Spirochaetaceae bacterium | reverse complement strand
TCCGGCTCGCGCCGGCTCGCAGTGCGGCGAGCGGTGGGGCCGGTCGGACCGCCCTTCCCGCGCCCGGGGCCCTTCGCGCTTCGCGCCGGGTCGGCCTCGGTCTCGGTCTCGGTCTCGGTCTCGCAGGCGAGATTCGCGAGCGCGTCGGCGACTTCGGCCTCGGCCTCGGCGAGGGCCTCGAGCACGCGGACCCGGGCGGTGCCGCCCGCGAGGCTACGGCTCTCGACGCTGCGCTCGAGGTCGAGCAGCTCGTTCGCGGGCGCGTCGAAGGCGGGATGGAAGCGCTGGAGCTCGGCGCGGGTCAGGACGCGGAGATCGACCCGGTTGCGGGTGCAGTGGCCCACGATCTTGCCGACGACTTCGTGGGCCTCGCGGAAGGGAATGCCTTTGCGAACCAGGAATTCGGCGAGATCGGTTGCGAGCAGCATTGGGTCCGATGCGGCCTGCGCCATTCGATCGCGGCGGACCTCGAGCGTCGCGAGGGCGCCGGCCATGACCTCGAGGCTGTCGCGCAGGGTCGCGACCGAATCGAAGAGCGGCTCCTTGTCCTCCTGCATGTCCCGGTTGTAGGTCAGCGGAAGGCCCTTCATGACGGTCAGCAGCGTCACCAGGTTCCCGATCGCCCGGCCGGACTTCCCGCGGACGAGCTCGGGCACGTCGGGGTTCTTCTTCTGGGGCATGAGCGACGAGCCGGTCGAGTAGGCGTCGGCCAGCTCGATGAAGCCGAACTCGGCGGTCGACCAGAGGACGAGCTCCTCGGCGAGGCGCGAGAGATGGACCATCGCGATCGCGGCGGCGGCGAGGTACTCGAGCGCTCCGTCGCGCGCGGCGACCGTGTCCATCGAGTTCCGGGTCGGCCCGGCGAAGCCGAGCTCGCGGGCCGTCTGCTCCCGGCCGAGGGGCAGGGTCGAGCCCGCCAGCGCCCCGGCGCCCAGGGGCCACCGGTCGATCCGGGCCCGGGCGTCGGCGAAGCGGCCGGCGTCGCGGCCGAGGACCTCGACGTGGGCGAGCCATTGGTGGGCGAGGCGGACGGGCTGGGCGCGCTGGAGATGGGTGTAGCCGGGGAGGAGGGTATCGACGTGCTCCCGGGCGCGTTCGAGGAGCACCGCCCGGAGCTGCTGGATCCCGCGCTCGGTCGCCCGCCCCGCATCGCGCAGGAAGAGGGCGAGATCCGTCGCGACCTGGTCGTTGCGCGAGCGCCCCGTATGCAGCTTGCCGGCGGCGTCCGGGCCGACGAGGGTCCGGAGCCGGGTCTCGATGTTCATGTGGATGTCTTCGAGGGCGGGGTCGAAGGGGAACTCGCCCCGTTCGATCTCCGCCTCCACCTGATCGAGACCGCGGAGCAGCGCGCGCGCGTCCTTCGCGGGAATGAGACCGACGTCACCGAGCATGCGCGCCTGCGCCCGCGAGCCGCGGATGTCGTGGCGGGCGAGCGCCTTGTCGTAGTCGATCGACGCGGAGAACCGTTCGACGACCGGGTCGGTCGCGCCGTCGAAGCGGCCGCCCCAGGGTTTGCGCGCGGGCGGCTTCGCCTTGTCTCGCGAGGTCTTCGCGTCGGCGCTGCGCGTTCCCGATCCCCCGCCTTTTCCGGCAGCCTTCGTCATGGCGCCCTACTCTCGCGATTCGGGGGCCCGCGCACAAGCCGCGGCGATCGCAACGAGCCGGAACGAGTCCACGTGCGCGGGTTCCATCGAGGGCCGCGTGCGCCCGGGTGTGCGCGTCGGCCCTGTCTGGAGAGCGGGATGGCCGGGCGACGGAATACGAAGGCAGCAAGGCGTGGGGGCGGGTCCCGGGGCGTGGTCCGGCGCATCGGCCTGGTGCTGCTCGCCGTCGGCTTCGTGCTCGGCCTGTTCGCGGCCCATTGGCTCGTCGGGCTCGACCGCATCGTGCGCTCGCGCTTCGAGGGGCGCCGCTTCTCCGTTCCGTCGCGGGTCTATGCGGCGCCGAACGTCATCTATACCGGCGCCGACTGGGAGCGCATCGATCTCGAAGGCTGGATGGTGCGCACCGGCTACCGCGAGCAGAACGAAGCCGGCCCGCTCCTCCCGGGCCACTATCGAAAGCTCCCCGGCCGGCTCCGCATCCATCTGCGGGGCTTCGAGCATCCCGAGCTGCCGGAGCCCGATCGCCGGATCGAGTTCCGCCTCGATCGCGGGCGGGTGCGCGAGATGCGCGACGACAAGGGGCATCCGGTCGACGTCGTGGCGCTCGAGCCCGAGCAGATCTCGGCCTTCTACGACGAAGACCGCGAGCAGCGCGATCTCGTCGCGATGGACGAGGTCCCCGACCATCTCGTCGACGCGATCTACGCCATCGAGGATCGCCGCTTCGAGGAGCACAACGGCGTCGACCTGCGCCGCATCGCGGGCGCGCTGCTCGCGAACCTGCGCGCCGGCGGCATTCGCGAGGGCGGCAGCACGCT
>CAZFKD010000169.1:0-5755 GCA_964519695.1 uncultured Spirochaetaceae bacterium | reverse complement strand
GACCCAGCAGCTCGTCAAGAACTTCTTCCTGACGCCCGAGCGAACGATCCGCCGCAAGCTGACCGAGGCGGTGATGGCCCTGCTGGTCGAGGCGCGTTATGCGAAGCCCCAGATCCTCGAGGCCTACCTGAACGAGATCTACATGGGTCGGCGGGGATCGACCGCGATCCACGGCGTCGGCGAGGCGTCGCGCTTCTTCTTCGGCAAGCGCGTCCCCGATCTCTCGATCGAGGAGTCGGCGCTGCTCGCGGCGGTGATCCAGAGCCCGAACGCGATGAGCCCGCATCGCCATCCGGAGCGGGCGCAGAAGCGGCGGGATCTCGTGCTCTCGCAGATGGAAGCGCAGGGCCGGATTTCGGCCGACCAGGCGGCGCGGGCTCGCGCGAAGGGTCTCGATCTCGCGGCCATCACGCTCGAATCCGGACAGGATCGTTATTTTCTCGACCTGCTCCAGCGCCAGCTGCCCGAGGTCTATCACGAGGATCTGCTCGCGGTGGAAGGGCTGCGCATCTACTCGACGCTCGACACGACGCTGCAGCGCGCCGCGGTCGAGCATCTGCGAAAGGGCCTCGCGGCCCTCGAGAAGCAGCTTCCGGCGCCGAAGGTCGCCAAGGGCGAGAAGCGGCAGCAGCTCCAGGGCTGTCTGCTCGCGATGCGCCCGCAGACGGGCGAGATCCTGGCGCTGGTCGGCGGCCGCGACTACGGCACCTCGCAGTTCAATCGCTGTACCCAGGCGCGCCGTCAGGCCGGCAGCGTCTTCAAGCCGATCGTCTATGCCGCGGCGCTCTCGCGCCAGTCGGGTCCGGTGGTCACGCTCGCGAGCGTCGTTCCGGACGAGCCGGTCGAGGTCGCGACGCCGTCGGGTCCGTGGCGGCCTGTCAATTTCGATCGCCGTTTTCGCGGGCCCGTCAGCGTGCGCGAGGCGCTCGAAGATTCGTTGAACGTCCCGGCGGCGCGCCTCGGCCAGGCGGTCGGCATCCGGCGCGTCGTCGAGATGGCGCGCAAGCTGGGCGTCGAGAGTCCGCTGCCCGCGGTGCCGAGCCTCGCGCTCGGCTCGGCCGAGGTCTCGCCGCTCGAGATGGCGACCGTCTACGCGACTTTCGCCAACGGCGGGCTGCGGCCGACGGCCCGGAGCTTCACCGGCCTGCTCGATGGCCACGGCATCGCCCAGGAGCAGTCCGCGCTCGCGGGCTCGCGGCGCGTGCTGGATGCGGGGACCGCGTACCTGACGATCTCCTTGCTCGAAGGCGTCGTCGATCGCGGAACCGGCGCCGGCATCCGCAGCCGAGGCCTGCGCGGGCCGATCGCCGGCAAGACCGGGACGACCGACGACGAGAACGATCTCTGGTTCGTGGGATTCACGCCCGAGATCGTCGTCGTCGTCTGGCTCGGTTACGACGAGCCGCGCAAAATCGGCGTCCCGTCGAGCCGCGGGGCGTTGCCGATCTGGGCGGACTACCTCGCGGCGATCTCCGGCGGACAGATTCGCGGCGGCTTCAATCGGCCGCGCGAGATCGAGAGCGTCGAGATCGATCCGATGACCGGGGAGCGGGCGCTCTGGGGCTGCCCGCGAAGCCAGCCCGAGTATTTTCTGATCGGCACCGCACCGGTCGAGACCTGTCCGCGCGGCATGCCGACTTTTCCGCGATTCTTCGAACGTTTCTTCGGCGGATGAACGGGCGTGCGCGATCGGAGAAGCGGCACTGGGAGGTCGCGTCGCCGCGGCGACTGTGCGAGTTTCGTCCGCACATGAAGGTCCGCATGCCCGACCGCGCTCCCGATCTGCTTCCGCTCGCATTCATCGTCTGTGCGGGGCTCTGGCTCGGCGGCTGCGCGTCGGGCCCGATCACGCCGAACGCCGCGCGCGTCGCCGTCCCCGAGCCGGGCGTCGCCGAGTCGGGGAACGTCCCCCCGCCGGCGCAGCCGCCCGATGCCGACGCGCTCTTCGCCCCGGCGCCGATGCCGCCGCGCGAGCCGCCGCTGACGGCGAGTGCCGCGATCGGCCGCTACGACGCCCGGCGCGACGCGTCGCTGCGACTCGTGATCGGGGGTCTCGAGGCGGATTCGGTCGGCGATCATTCGCGCGCGCTCGCGAGCTATCAGCGCGCGGTCCGGCTCGACGCGACGAACCCGATCGCCTTCCTCGCCCTCGCGCGACATCACGTCGCGAGCGGCAACCCGGAAGATGCGAGCGCATTTCTCGACCAGGCGCGTGCGTTGTTCGAATCGGAGGGGGACGTCGGCGCATCGGTCGACGTCTTCGGTCTCGGGCTGCGTGCTTGGATCGACCGCGCGCAGGGCCGCGATGCGGAGGCCGACTCCCGTTTCGAGGCCGCCCGCGAGCTTTCGCCCGAGATCTGGGACGACGAGCTGCTCTCTGCCGACGAGCTCCGGTAGCCGGCGTGCAAGGCCGGATCGCGAGCAAATTCTTCGTGTTCGGGTGGGTCGCGGCGGCCGTCCTCGTGCTGGATCAGCTCGGCAAGCGCCACGCCGCGAACGCGGTCGAGGTCGGCGAACGTGTTCCGCTTCTGGGCTCGTGGCTCGCCTGGACGCATGTCCCCGCAGCGGGCGGTGCGCTCGGACTGCTGCGCGACTGGTCACCGCGTGCTGAATTCATGGCCTACGCTGCGATCGCGGCGGTCGCTACGGCGGTCGTGTTCGTGTTTCTGCGCTCGCTGGCCCCACGGGACCTCGGGACCGCTGCGGCGCTCGGTGCGGTCTTTGCCGGGATCGCGAGCAACAGCTTCGATCGATATCGCTTCGGGTCGACCCTCGAGTTCCTGCATGTCGGGCCGCCGGCGTCGAGCCTGCTCCCCGATTTCAATCTCGCCGATCTCGCGATCCTGCTGGGGGTCGGCACCCTCATCGTCGAGCTGCTCGCGACCGAAATGGCGGCGCGTGCCGGCGAGCGCCCCAGGCGTTCGCCTCCTTATTAGTCGGCGCTCGCGGCGTCACGGACCCATGGTCGAAATATTTTCTGCCACGGATCGGTCGCTCGCATCCGAGCGAAAGTCGTTTTCCGGCGCGAGGGTTGCGATCGATCGATCAGACACGCGTTCGTGTACGAGCGCGGCTTCGCGCACGCTCCTTTCGAAGGAACTGATTGACACGTCTCCCGAGCCTGCGTTAGAAAAGGCCTCCCGTGCAGGCCGCGGATCGATCGGGTCGGCCGGCGCCGAACGGTCTCCGCGTCGACCGGCGCGTGAACCCGGGCGATGGCCTCGACCGAAGACGACCGGACAACGGCGATGAAGAGCGAAGACGGGAGGCGGTCGATGGCGAAGAGTTCCAGCAAGCCCAAGAGCGACTACGCGATCCAGACCGTCATGAACGCGTTTCGAATGCTGGAGGTCTTCGACGGCGCGGTCGCGATCGGGGTCTCCGACGTCGCGCGGAGCCTCGGGCTCCACAAAAACAACGCGTTCCGTCTGCTCGCGACGCTCGAGATCGCCGGCTACGTGCAGCAATCCGCCGACAGCGAGCTCTACCATCTCGGGCCGCGCTGCCTCGAGCTCGCGCACGCGTTCGCGCGCAATCACCCGTTCGCGAGCCTCGCGCGTCCGGTGCTCGAGGAGCTGGTGGCCGAGACGGGCGAGACGGCCCATCTCGGGGTACTGCAGGATCAGGGGGTCGCTCATCTCGACGCCGTGCTCCCGAGTCAGCTGCTGCTGACGGGCTCGCGTGTCGGCGAGCGACTTCCGGCCCATTGCACTGCGCTCGGAAAGGTGCTGCTCGTCGGTCGCCTCGAGTCTCCCGCCCCGGCGCCGGTCCTGGCGTATCCCGATCGAAGGTCGGATCGCGGCGCGGAGCGGCGAATGGGCAGCCGCGTCGAGACCGGCTCGCGCCGCGGTCCCGGCGCCGAAGCCGGCATCGGCGCAGGGCATCTCGAGCGATTCACCGAGGGGACGATCACCGACGGCGCCAAGCTCCTCGACGAGCTGCGCGCGAGTCAGCTGCGCGGCTACGCGCTCGACCTCGAGGAGTACGCCGCCGGGCTCCACTGCGTCGCGGCGCCGGTGCGCGACGCGAGCGAGCGCGTGGTCGCCGCGATCTCGATCTCGGGTCCGAGCCAGCGCCTCGGTCGCGAGCAAGTGCACGGCGATGGGGCGCGTGCGGTCGCGGCCGCGGCGAGCCGCCTGTCCCGGGCGCTCGGGGCCCGGGAGGCCGGAACTCGGGAGTTCGGTTCGGCCGCACAGCCCGCGCATTAGGCGGGTCAAGTCCCGAACGTCGCGACCCGATCGAGGGTGCAACGGAGACCGACCCGATGGATTTCGAGCTCGACGACGCCCTGACCAGCTTGCAGCAGACCGCGCGGCGCTTTTCCGACGAGCAGATCGCGCCCGTCGCGGCCGCGTTCGACGCGAGCGGGCAGTTTCCCCGGGACGTCCTGAAGATGGCGTGGGAGCTCGGCCTCTCCCACGTCTTCATTCCCGAAGAGCTCGGCGGGCTCGGCCTCTCGGCAGTCGGCGCATGCGTCGTCGTCGAAGAGCTCTCGCGCGGCTGCTCGGGGATCACGACCTCGATCCTCTCGAACGATCTCGGGCTGACGCCGATCCTGGTCGGCGGGACGCCGGATCAGCAGCGCGAATGGCTGGCGCCCTGTGCGACCGATTTCAAGGTCCTCGCCTTCGCGCTGTCGGAGCCCGGCGCCGGCTCCGACGTCGCCGGCCTGCAGCTCCACGCGGAGAAATCGGGCAACGACTACATCCTGAACGGCACCAAGGCCTGGATCACCAACGGCGGCGAGGCCGACCTCTACACCGTCTTCGCGACCCTCGATCGCCATTCGCGCCATAAGGGCGTCTGCGCGTTCGTGCTGCCGCGCGATACACCCGGCCTTTCGCCCGGCAAGAAGGAAGACAAGATGGGGCAGCGCGCGAGCGATACGCGTGTGCTCCATTTCGACGGCGTGCGGGTTCCGGCCGACCAGCGTCTCGGCGCCGAGGGCGAGGGCTTCAAGATCGCGATGACGACCCTCGACCGCACGCGCCCGTTGATCGGAGCCCTCGCGACCGGCATCGCGCGCCGTGCCCTCGAAGAGAGCCTCGCCTACGCCGCGGAGCGCAAGGCCTTCGGCCAGGCGATCGGCGAGTTCCAGGCCGTCCAGTTCATGCTCGCCGACATGGCGAAGGACATCGAGGCGAGCCGACTCCTGACCTTCCAGAGCGCCTGGCTGCTCGACCAGGGTCGGCGGGCCTCGAAACAGTCCTCGATGGCGAAATGCTTCTCGACCGATGCGGCCATGAGGGCCACGACGGACGCCGTCCAGATCTTCGGCGGCAACGGCTATACGAAGGAGTACCCGGTCGAAAAGCTGATGCGGGACGCGAAGCTGATGCAGATCTACGAGGGGACGAACCAGATCCAGCGCATCGTGATCGCCCGCGAGCTCATGCGCGGCTGAGGTCCGCGTGGTAGGCGCGCTCGGCCAGGGGCTCCCGGGCGGAGCCCATGGTCCCCGCTCCGTCTCTTCGATGCCCGTCGCCGGGTTGACGGACGCAGTTGCCGGCTCCGACTCCCGGGCTTCGGCGCGGCCGCCCCGGCCGGGGCGCGGCAGGAAGTCGAGCGTCGGGCGGGCGCGCGCCGCATCCGGTCCTGCCTCGGCCATGCCGGCGATCTTCTGCCTGCGACCCGAACGAACCCAAAAGGATGCGCACCGGGCTTCGACACCCGGGCACTCCGTTGATAGACTCGGCGGCCTTCCGCACAGGCCTGTCGGCCGTTTCTTTTCCGATCCATCGTCCGTGCGAGGAGA
>CAZFKD010000168.1:0-8213 GCA_964519695.1 uncultured Spirochaetaceae bacterium | reverse complement strand
CATGATCCTTTCGAGAGCAGGGATCATGCCGGGAACAATTGGCGAGCCACGTCAGATCAAGTCCCACCCGGGCAGGCCGATGCAGCCACAGGGGCCATCCCGCGGCCCCCATGAAACGCCTGAGTTCCCGTGCTCGCCGCCGGCGAGGGCGTGGGGGTTCGCATGAGCCTTGTCGGAAACCTCGAGGACCTTTCCCTCGGCGACCTGCTGCAGATCGTCAGCTTGTCGCAGAAATCCGGCCTGCTCTCGCTCGAATCGACCTCTGGCGCAGGCCGGATCGTCTTCCGCTCCGGGCTGGTCCACGCCGCCGCGGTCAAGGGCCAGACGCGCGATCTGCGCGGGCTGCTCGCCGACGCCGGGCTGCTCGAAGGCAGCCGCTATGACGCGATCGTCGCCGTGATCGGTTCGCGCCCCCCGGATCTCCCGCTGCGCATCGCCGCGGAGGCCGGTCTCGACGCCGATCAGGTCGATGCGGTGGTTCGCCGGTCCGCCGAAGCCGCCATCTTTACGATGTTCGCGTGGGCGACGGGCGAGTTCAGCTTCGACGCGTTTCGGGAGGGCGAAGACCCCGAGGCCGATGCTTCGCTGCAGCGCGGTCTCAATGCGCAGTATCTCGCGATGGAGGGCATGCGGCTGCGCGATGAGGCGTCGCGCTCGACACCGGGTGCCGCGGCCGATTCGGAGATCGAGCTCTCGGACGAAGTCTTCTTCGGTTCGGATGCCCTTGAGACGGACGCGGAGGCGGATCTCGATCTCGCGGCCGAAGAGCCGGTTCCGACGGACGCGTTCTCCTTCGCGCTGTCGACAGCTGCTGTCGCCCCGGTCCCCTCCGTCGCCGGCGACGGCGCGGACGCATCTCGGATGCTGCGCGAGGCGGTCGTCGACGTCGTCGCGGCTCGTGCCGCCGAGCCGATCGAAGAGGCTGTTTCCGTTCCTTCCGCCGCACGTCCCGGGGTGCCGGCAGCGCCCGACGCGCCCGCTTCGGCACGGCCCGTCGTCGTGATCGAACCCGATGCCGCCGCCCTCGAATGGCTCAAGGGCGGGATCGACGGCGACTTTGCCCGCGTCCACGTCTTCCAGCGCGCCGAACAAGGCCTCGCGCGGATCCGGCAGTACCTGATCCGGGGCGAGGTGCCGATCGTCCTGATCGCGCTCACGGCGCCGATCGATCCCCTCTCGGGCATCCATGGCCTTCCCGATTTCGTGAAGCGCTTGCGGATCCAGGCGCCGCGGATCGTCATCGTCGGACTGCGCGAGCAGGGTGAGGCGAAGGCCGGGACCGTTCCCACCTATCTCGACGGGGTGCTCGCCCGTCCCGCGCGCCAGCAGCTGCACGGTGCAGCGCCCGACGGCATTGCCGCGCGACCCGCGGAGCTCGCGCGTTCCCTCGTCGAGATCGTGACGCGCAAATCCCGGGGTGCCGCGATCGACGCGGATGACGCGGCGAATGGCTCGAATGGCGAGATCGGCCGGTCACCGGGTGAGGCGACCGAGCAAGCCCTCGCCTCCGCCCGGTCGCAGAACGAGGTCTTCACCGTGCTCCTCGACGCTGCGGCCGCGCTGTATGCGCGCGCGGCGATCCTCCTGCTCCGGGACGAAGAAGTCTTCGCAGTGGCCGGGCGAGGCATCGAGGCGCTCGCCGTCGACCCGCTGGCGAGTTCTCCCCGTCTGTCCTGTCTCGTTCCGGCGACGGGGCTGCTCCATCGGGTCGTTCGCGATCGGCGCGCGGTATCCGGGAGCCTGCGCTGCGACGCGGACCGGATGGTCGCAGGACTCTTCGGGTCGGTCCTGCCGAAGAGCGTCTACCTCGCCCCGATCCCGATCCCGGGCGGGGGCCTCGCCATCCTCTACGCGGATCAGGGCTCGACCCGCCGATCGGCGCCCGACACTGCCGTGCTCGAGCGATGGATCGAATCGGCAGCGGGGGTGTTGGAACGCATCGCAGTGCATCGCGCCGAGGGCGAGACGCGCAGCGGGGACGCTTAGCGACCGCAGGCCCGGCTGGGTCTCCCGTCCTCAAGCCTGCCGCTCGATTGCCGATATCCGAAGGCGAATTGCGGCGCCGGGACTCCCGCGTGCCGGGAGGCGCTCGTGAAACGTATCTTGATCGTGGAGGACTCCGCGACGATGAGATCGCTCATCGCCGCGAGCCTCGAAGAGCTCGTCGTACCGGTCAAGATCGTCGAGGCCAAGAGCGGCTTCGAGGCGCTGCGCCTGCTGCCGCGCGAGACCTTCGACCTCGTCGTCACCGACATCAACATGCCCGACATCAACGGCCTCGAGCTCGCGTCGTTCATGAAGTCGAGCGAAAGGCACGCCTCGATTCCGCTCGTGATCGTCTCGACGGAAGGCGCTGAGCGCGACGTCGAGAAGGGACTGTGCATCGGCGCGGACGCCTACCTCGTGAAGCCGTTCGATCCGGAAGCGCTCCGCCAGATCGTTCTCGATCTCTTCGCGGGTCGAAGCCGAGAGCGATAGTCGGCGATGGCTGCCCCGCGCAACCGAAAGCCGGGCAGGAAGGCCGGCGATGGATCTTCGGACGTGCAGGCGGCCGCGACGAAGGACCGCCGCGAGGTCGTCGCCGAGGCCGAGGAGATCCTCGAGCAGATGTGCTCGGATCTCTGTCTGTTGCACGAACAGCGCCATGCCGGAGACGAACTCGAGCCCGATCTGGTCAACCGGCTCTTCCGATCCGCCCATACCCTGAAGGGTCTCGCCGGACTCTCGGGACTGGACGTCGTGAGCCGCCTCGCCCATCGACTCGAGGACGTTCTCGACGGCCTCCGCCTCGGCCGGATCGCGTCCCGCGCGCCGGTCGTCGGTCTGCTGGACGAAGGCGTCGCCGCTCTGCTCGCGCTGATGGCGGGACTCGGGCTGGATGCTTCACCGAGCGAGACGGCGACGCGCCAGGCCGAGCAGCTCCTCGCCGAGCTCGAACGCGCGCTCGCCGCACCGACACCGGATAGCGACGACGCGCTCGAAGCCAGCGGGCTCGATCCCGCGTTGCTGCGCGCGCTGACCGGATTCGAGGAGCATCGCCTTCGGGAGAACCTGCGGCGCGGGCGAACGATCGTGCTGATCGACGCGATCTTCGAGCTGGCCCAGTTCGAAGAGGAACTCGCCGAGATCTCCGCGGCCCTGCGAGAGTCGGGCGAGATCATCTCGACGCTGCCGTCCGCGGCCGCGGGCGCCGATCGCAAGATCTGCTTCAGCCTGCTGGTCGCGACCGATCTCGATCCCGAGCGGCTCGCCCGACGCGTCGACCATGCGCAGAGCACGCTGCGCGTCGTCCACCCCGGTCGATCCGCTCCCGCGATCGCCGCCGCGCCGCCCCAGGAAGCCCGTCGGATCGAATCCCTTCGCTCGATCAGCGGGTCCGTCCGCGTCGACGTGAAGAAGCTCGATCGATTGATGAACCTCGTCGGCGAGCTCGTCGGGCAGCGCAACGCGCTCGGGACGATCGTGGCCCGCCTCTCGTCGGACGCCCGCACGGCGCGTCTCGGCGCCGATCTCGCCAAGCTGCAGAAGGGGCTCGATCGAAAGCTCCGCGATCTCCAGGCGGGCGTGCTCGACGTCCGGATGGTGCCCCTGCGACAGGTCTTCGAGAAGCTCTCCCGGGTCGTCCGTCGTCTGCGCATCGATCTCGGCAAGGAGGTCGAGCTCGAGTTCACCGGCGGCGATACCGAACTCGACAAGCTGATCGTCGAGCAGCTCGTCGATCCCCTCGTGCACGTCGTCCGCAACGCCTTCGATCACGCCCTCGAGGCCCCCGAAGAGCGCATCGCGGCGGGCAAGGCACCGACGGGCAGGATCCGGATCGCCGCCTTTCAGCGGGGCAATCACGTCGTGATCGAGGTCGTCGACGACGGGCGCGGCATGGACGTGGAGGGGATCCGGCGCAAAGCGATCGCCCGGGATCTGGTCTCGGAGCAGGAGACGCTCTCCGAGCGCGAAGTGCTGAGCCTGATCTTCGAGGCGGGTCTGTCGACCCGAGACGAAGTTTCGCAGACGAGCGGTCGCGGCGTCGGGATGGACGTCGTGCGTTCGAACCTCGCGGCCCTCGGCGGACTCGTCGAGGTCGCGAGTCGCCCGGGGCTCGGCACGACGATCACGATCACGCTGCCCATCACCCTCGCGATCATCCAGGCGCTGATCGTGCGCGTCGGCAGCGAACGCTATGCGATCCCGATCGCCTCGGTCCGCGAGACGCTCCGCGCCGGCGAGCATCCGATCTTCCACAGCGAGGACAAGGTGCTCTTCAACCTGCGTGGTACGCCGATTCCGCTCCGCTCGCTCGCGACCGAGCTCGGCATCGACGGCGGGACCGATCGATCGCGCCAGTTCGTCGTCGTGCTCGGCATGGGCGAGCAGCAGCTCGGACTGATCGTCGACGGCCTCGACGGCCAGCAGGACATCGTGATCAAGCCGATCAAGGGCCCCATCCAGGCGATTCGCGGGATCGCCGGCGCGACCGAGCTCTCCGACCGCGTCGCGATCCTCGTGATCGACGTCTCGGCCCTCGTCGTCGAGGGGACGCGTCGAAGGGAGGCGGCATGACCGCGGTCGAGGCGCCCGAGCTCGCGACGGACGTGAGTGCTGCGGAGTGGACGGGCCTCGCCCGCGAGGCGTCGCAGGCCTACCTCTCGGGCGCGCCCGCCCTGGACCGCCGCGAGCTCCTGATCGTCGAGCTCGAATCCGGGGAGTACGGGATCCCGGTCGAGCGGATCCGCGAGATCGTCCGCCTCGCGGCGATCACGCGCGTTCCCCGCACCCCCGACTGGCTGGTCGGAGTCGTCGCCCTCCGCGGCGAGATCGTGCAGGTCGTCGACCTGCGCCTGCGGCTCGGGCTCCCGAAGGCCGAAGCGACGCGTGCCCACCGCATCGTCGTGATTCACGGCGACGACGAGGGCGTCGCGGGTTTGCTGGTCGACGCCGTGAAGGGTGTCTTGCGCGTGCGCGAGCGGGAGATCGCGCCGACCCAGGGACACGAGTACCGGGCCGTCGTCCAGCTCGCGTCGAAGGACGGCGGCTTCGTCTCGATTCTCGACCTCGATCGGGTGGTGGGGCGCTCGGATGACTGATCGAAGCACGGCGCAGACGGCGCGAGACAAGATCGATTTTGCCTGCTTCGAGCTCGCGGGGGAGACCTGGGCGGTGCCGATCGCGAACGTGCGCGAGATCCTCGCGACGCCGCACCGGACGCCGCTGCCCGACGCGCCCGCCCTCATCGAAGGCGTGATCGATCTGCGCGGAACCTTGATCCCGGTCGTCGATCTCGCGGCCCTGCTCGCGCGGGAGGTCCCGGCGGCTGCGCAGCGCGCGCGGACGATCGTCGTCGAGGCGCGCGGGCTCGTGGTCGGATTTCGGGTCGAGCGGGCGACGCAGGTCGTGGCGACCGCGCGCGAAACGCTCGAGCGGCTGCCCGAGCTGACGCGCGCCGTGGGCTGCCTCGCCGTCGGCGCGGTGATCCGGCGCGCGGATCGGCCGCCGATCCTGGTCCTCGACCTCGACGTGCTGATCGAGCGGGTCCTGCAGGCGCGGTCCGCGCTGCCGCCGACCGACGAGGTGGCGGCATGATGCAGTCCCCCTTCGAATCCGTGGCCGGGGACCTCGCCGACCGCATTCGCCGCGAGCGGATCGAGGCGTCGCTCGCTGCCGTGCTGGGCGCGAGCGTTCATCTGGCGTTCTTCGGCGGCATCGTGAGCGCGAGCATCGTCTTCGTGGTCGCGACGGGAATCGCGCTCGTCGGCGGGGGATGGCTCGGGTCGAGCATCCTGGCGAACGTCGAGCTCGCGAAGCTGCCGCAGCGATCGGGCTGGGCCGTATTCGCCCTGAGCTTCGTATCGCTCGCGGGGGCGCCGCTGGCCGTCGCGGCCGTCGATCCCGGTGCAGCGTTCTCGGGCTCGGCCTGGCAGAGCGCTCTCATCGCGGATGCGGTCTGCGCGGGCATCGCGGGCGTCTTCGTCTTCCACCGCGCTCGCATGGCCTGTGCGCGCTTTGCGTCGGGGGATCACGGCGTCTATACGCCGGTCACGCTCGCGTCCGTCGGGCGCTGGGCCGGCTCGGTCACCCGCGAGATCCGCTTCGTCGTCGCGGCGGTCGCGCTCGCGCTGTCGGTGACCCTCGTCGACGGCGTACTCGCGAGCCAGGCGGCCGATTGGGGGCTCTGGCAGACGGCGGCGGCGGCCGGATCGTTCGGCGCGGTCTGTCTCTGGCTCGGGCGTGTGCTCGCTCGCGCGGTGACCCACGAGCTCGAATGGGCGATCGGGGGGATCCGCGCCGAGTTCGAGGCTGCGAACGCAGGTCTCGGGAGCGGTGACGTCCTCGCGAACGAGTCGCTCGCCGCGGGTCTGGCGGTCGGGGAAGGGCTGATCCGCGAGCTCGAGCGCGAAGGCGACCGGCGATCGACCCTGCAGGTCGAGGCGGAGCAGCTCGTCCGTGCGCTCTCGGATCGCTCGGAGCCGGCGAAGCAGAACGCGCTCGAGATCGTCGGCCGGCTCGAGTCCTCGCGCGGCACCGCCAGCGATTCGCTCGTCGTGGGCGAGGCGCTCGAAGGCCGCGCGCGCATCCTCGAAGCAGAGCTCGACGCCAGCGGCCGATGGCTCGACGCGCTCGAGCAGCACCAGCGTCAGGTCGGCGGCTCGCTCGATCGGCTCGCGAACGCCGCCCGTGAAGCCGGCGCGGGCGTCACCGCTCTCGCCAAGGCGACGCGCGTCGTCGACGCCGCCACCGACTCGATCAAGGCCTTCTCGCAGGACGTCGTCGTCCGGGCAGAGGGCGGCCGCGCGCGGTTCGCGGAGACCGTCGCTGGCATGGAAGCGATCCGCCGGGCGACTGCGACCGCGGAGCAGGTGATCCGGGGGCTCGGCGCGCGGACACAGGAGATCGGCGGCATCCTCGACGTGATCGACGACGTCGGCGACCAGACCAGCCTGCTCGCGCTCAATGCCGCGATCATCGCCGCGCAGGCCGGCGAGCACGGCCGCGCGTTCTCGGTCGTCGCCGACGAGATCCGGGATCTCGCCGATCGGGTCCTCGTCAGCACCAAGGAGATCGGCGGGCTGATCCGTGCGGTCCAGTCCGAGAGCGAGCATGCGATCGGCGCGATCGCGGCGGGATCGAGCTCGGTGCAGAAAGGGGTCGAGCTCTCCATCGAGGCGGGCCGCACGCTGGACGAGATCACGGAGGCCACGCGCGAGACCGGTCACCGCATCGAAGCGATCCTCGACGCGATCCGCGGACAAGCCGCCGGCTTCGAGCGGGTCGTCGGCCTCTCGGCGAGCGTCGAGAGCGCGATCGGCGAGCTGACGAGCGCGATCGATCGTCGCGAAGGCGATCGCGACGGCGCCGTGAGGGCGGCTCGCTCCCTGCGCGAGGCGATGGCCGAATTCCATGCCTCCGCCCGCGAGCATTCGAATCAGCTCGCGCGCATCGACACCGACCTCGCGGCGGCGATGACCGCCGCCCGCGTCGCCGGGAGTCTGCTCGACGAGCAGGGCGAAGGCTGTCGCGAGCTCGGCCGCGTCGTCGCCCGGGGCGCCGAGCATCTCGATTCGGTGCATCGGATCGGGCAGGCGCTCTCCGCGGCCCACCGGACCTTGCGCCTCACGGCCGATTCCCCCCGGACGAAGTCGCATCCTCCGGCCGAACCAGCAACCCGTTCGGGCCATGCCGCCCGGGCGACGGGAGAAATCACATGATCGCAGCTTGTCCCCGATGCAGCGCGCGATACCGCGTCGACACCGCGCGGGTCGGACCCGAAGGCGCGAAGCTGCGCTGTACGAAGTGCTCGGCGCTCTTCCTCGTGCGCGTTCCGGCCGCCGCCGCGGCTGCGACGCCGATCGTGATGCCGCCGGCGTCGAACGCGGCGGCGGACCGGCGCTGCGACGTGCTCGTCGCCGATCCGGACGCGGCGCGCGGCAAGGCGTCGGTCGAGGCGATCCGCCGCCGGGGCGCCTCGGCGGAGGTCGTCCACGACGGCGTCGAGGCGATGCTCGCGATCCAGCGGATGCTCCCGCGCGTCGTGGTGCTCGATGCGGCGCTGCCGCGCATGTACGGCTTCCAGGTCTGTGAGATCGTGAAGCGCAACGAGAGCCTGAAACACATCATCGTCGTGCTCGTCGGCGCCGTGCACGACCAGAATCGCCATCGCCGCGATCCGTCCGATCTCTACGGCGCCGACGTTTATCTCGAACAGCCGGACCTGCCGGAGG
>CAZFKD010000167.1:0-8245 GCA_964519695.1 uncultured Spirochaetaceae bacterium | reverse complement strand
CGAGGCCCAGAAGATCCAGGACCTCTTCTTCGAGGGGAAGCGCGGCGAGGCGATCGCCGCGGTGCCGAACGCGTTCATCGACGACATCGCGCTCGTCGGCTCGAAGGAGCGCATCCGCGATCGGCTCGCGGCCTGGAAGGAGAGCCGGGCACGCACGCTGCTCGTCCACGCGCCGAACCCGGAGGCGCTCAAGAAGATCGCCGACGTCGTGATGGGCTGAGCACGGGTCGTGACGAGCCCGATCGAAGGGAGCATTCCATGAAGTTCGGTTATTTCGGTCTCAACCTCGGCACCTTCGACCATCCCGACGCGATCGAACGCCTGGTCGTCACGGCGGAGCAGCTGGCCTTCGAATCGATCTGGACCGGCGAACACGTCGTGCTCGTCGATCCGCATCAGCCGCCGTCGCCCGTCCCGCCGCTCTCGCCCTTCGTCGACACGATCGCGAGCCTCGCCTTCGCGGCCGCGAAGACGAAGACGATCAAGCTCGGCTCGGGCATCATCCTGATCGCCCAGCGCGAGCCGATCGTGCTCGCGAAGGAGCTCGCCGGCATCGACGTGCTCTCGAAGGGGCGGCTGCTGGTCGGCGTCGGGGTCGGCTACGTGAAGGGCGAGTTCGATGCCCTCGGCATCCCGTTCGAGGAGCGCGGCCCGCGCGCCTCGGAGCACATCGAGGTCCTGCGCACGCTCTGGACCTCCGAGCAGCCAGCCTTCGACGGCCGCTTCACGAAGTTCTCGGGCATCCAGTCCCGGCCGCTGCCCGTCCAGAAGCCCCATCCGCCGATCCACGTCGGCGGCATGTCGCCGCCGGCGCTGCGACGGGCCGTCGCCCAGGGCAACGGCTGGTACGGCTTCTTCCAGGACGTCGCGGCGACGGCGAAGATGCTCGAGGGGCTGCGCGAGACGGCGAAGCGGGTCGAGCGGCCGGCGTCGCTCGGAAAGCTCGAGATCAGCGTGACCCCGCCCGGCCCGGTCGACGCGGATACGGCGAAGCGCTTCGAGGATCTCGGGGTCGATCGGCTGGTCCTGATGCGCGGATTCCAGGACATGGCCGGAAAGCGGGAACAGAGCGCGGAAGACGCGGTGATCCGCTTCCTCGAGGAGATGGCGACGACGCACCGGATCGCCTGAGCGGCCCTTGCGCCGGGCGCTTCTTCCGGGCGCAGCTTCCCGGCTCGGCGCCCGCTCGGGCCGAGTCCGGAGCCGGGCTTCAGGTCCTTGCCCGAGCAGGCGAGAAGAAGGTCGGATGGGGCGGCGGTCCGGCCGATGTCCATCCGGTCCGGCCGCGCCGCCCCGCGCGATGGGAGTCGAAATGAACGCGATCCTGGTCACGCTGAACATCATCCTCTTCTCGAGCCTCGTCGCCCTCGGCCTGCAATGGCCGCCGGCGCTCTTCGCGTTCCTGGTCGTCGGCCCGCTCTCGCTGCTCTCGATCCGCAGGCTCTTCAGCGGCGGCGTCTCGGCCCGCGTCATCTTCGGGACGACGGCGGCCGTCGCGATCACGGTCATCGCCGGTCTCAGCTATGTCTGGCCCGCGGCCTGGTACGGAATGCTGCTCGTCGGCCCGATCGTCCTGCTCGGGATCGTCGACATGCTGCAGACGAAGCAGTCGGTCCGGCGCAACTTCCCCGTCATCGGGCATGCGCGCTACCTCTTCGAGGCGATCCGGCCCGAGATCCAGCAGTACTTCGTCGAGAACAACATCGAGGGCCGCCCCTTTAATCGCGAAGAGCGCTCGCTCATCTACCAGCGCGCGAAGGGCGCCGTCGACTCGCTGCCCTTCGGAACCCAGCGCGACGTCTACGAGACGGGCTACGAATGGATCAACCATTCGATGATGCCCGTCGAGCCCGAGCGTCACGAGCCGCGCGTGATGTTCGGCGAGGGGCGCTGCAAGCGGCCGTATTCCGCCTCCATCTTCAACGTCTCGGCCATGAGCTACGGCGCGCTCTCCGCCGCCGCCGTCATGGCGCTCAACCGGGCCGCGAAGGAAGGCGGCTTCGCCCACAACACGGGCGAGGGCTCGATCTCCCCCGCCCATCTGCAGGGCGGCGATCTCATCTGGCAGATCGGGACGGGCTATTTCGGCTGCCGCACGCCCGACGGGCGCTTCGATCCGGGCGCCTTTGCCGGCCGGGCGACGCGCGACGAGGTCAAGATGATCGAGATCAAGATCTCGCAGGGCGCCAAGCCGGGCCACGGCGGCATCCTGCCCGCGAAGAAGATCACGCCCGAGATCGCCGAGATCCGCGGCGTCGTCATGGGCAAGGACGTGAACTCGCCCCCCGCGCATACGGCCTTCTCGACGCCGATCGGCCTGCTCGAGTTCGTCGCCCAGCTGCGCGAGCTCTCGGGCGGCAAGCCCGTCGGCTTCAAGCTCTGCCTCGGCAAGCGGCGCGAGTTCCTCTCCGTCTGCAAGGCGATGCTCGAGACCGGCATCGTCCCCGACTTCATCACGGTCGACGGCGGCGAGGGCGGAACCGGCGCCGCGCCCTTCGAGTTCTCGAACAGTCTCGGCACGCCGCTGCTCGAGGGCCTGACCTTCGTCCACAACGCCCTCGTCGGCATCGGCCTGCGCGACCAGATCCGCATCGTCGCTTCGGGCAAGGTCTCGAGCGGCTTCACGCTCGCGCGCACCCTCGCCCTCGGCGCCGACGCCTGCAACGCCGCGCGCCCGATGATGCTCGCGATGGGCTGCATCCAGGCGCGCAAATGCAACACGAACGAGTGTCCCGTCGGCATCGCGACCCAGAACCCCGCGCTGACCGTCGGACTCGTTCCGGAAGAAAAGTCGAAGCGCGTCGCGCGCTACCACCGCGAGACGATCCGCGCCGCGGTCGATCTGATGAGCGCCGCGGGGCTCGCGAAGCCCTCGGAGCTGCGCCCCTGGCACGTCATGCGCCGGATCTCCCAGCTCGAGGTGCGCCACTACGGCGACATCTTCGAGTATCTCGCGCCGGGAGCGCTCCTGCGCGAGCCGCTGCCCGAGAGCCTCGCCCGGGCCTGGGAGGCGGCGGACGCCTCGACCTTCGCCTATCAGGAGCCGGCGATCGCCTCGCGCGCCAACGCGCGCCTCGCGCCGGAGCGGCTGCTGCAGTCCGCGAACGTCTGAGGGTTCGACGGATTCGCCGGAGGTCCACGAGCTCCGACTCGGCGTCCGGCTGCTCTTCGGCGGACACTCGCTGCTCGACGACGATCGCAGCGCGGCCGGCCTTCTCGAGCGCCCAGGAACTCCTCGCACCTCGTGCGCAAATCTACCCTCCGCGGGTCCGATTCGCGTAGACCCCTGGAGTCGAATGGCCTAGGGTGGCAAGATGCTGTGCAACACGACCGAGTTCGTCCCGACTCCGATCGATGCTTCGTTCTCCGCGTCGCCCAGCCGCCGCGCGCGCCGGTGTCCTGCGAATCTTCAGACGACGACATGCGTGCTCGTCGCGCTCGCCTTCGTCGCGACGACCCCGGGTCGCGCCGATGCCGCCGAGCAGACCTACTCGCAGATCGCCGAAGGCGGCGCCGCCGGCGACGGCCGGATCGAGACTTTCACGCGCACCGTCCCCGATCCGTCCTCATCGTCCTCGTCGACGGGCGGGCCGCTCTCGCCGTTCGGCGCGGCGAGCGATGGGGACGGCCCCGTTGCCGCAGCGGCGGGCTTCGAACCGCCGCCGCCGCCGACCGAGGCGCTCGGCGAG
Source organism: uncultured Spirochaetaceae bacterium (assembly GCA_964519695.1). Lineage (GTDB taxonomy): Bacteria > Myxococcota_A > UBA9160 > UBA9160 > UBA4427 > UBA4427. Next base: position 4,556 of record CAZFKD010000167.1, on the reverse strand, counting down.
CAGCGGACGCTCGTCTCCCTCGTGAACTTCTCGAACGACCCGACGCAGCCGGTGCTCGCTGCCGATCTCCATCAATCGATCCTCGACGAGTCGAATCCCGCCTCCGCCGCCTCGTACATCCGCGAGGCGTCCTATGGCCGGGCCTGGCTCGCGGGCAGCGTCATGGACTGGGTCTCGGCGAGCTATGCCGACGCGAGCTGTCTCGTCCGGACCGATTCCGGGACGCAGCAGCTGATCGACGAGCTCGATCCGCTCGTCGACTTCGCGCAGGTCGATCGCTGGATCATCGTCATTCCCTTCAATGCGAGCTGCGGCTTCGCCGGCTTCTCGACCCTCGGCAAGATTCCCTGGAATTCCGCCGAGGGCCCGGTCTCCTTTTCGCGCATCATCTTGAACGGCGCGGCGACGAGCGTCCCCGCGCTCGGCGCCCACGAGCTGGGCCACAGCATGGTCGGCCTGCAGCATTCGAACGATCTCGAATGCGGCGCGGCCGCGATCGGTCCGAGCTGCACGCGCCCCCTCAGCGATCGCTACAGCGTGATGGGCGAGACGGCTTCCGGCGGCCACTACACGGCTCCGGACAAATACGCCCTCGGCTGGCTCGAGACCGAGCTCGTCGACATCGAAGACGCGGGCGGAATCTTCCTGCTCGAGCCCTACGAGTCGTTGCCGACCGGCGGAACCAAAGTCCTTCGCATCCAGTCGAGCTGGCCCGTCAACGACTACAGCGAAGCCGAGTTCCTCTACGTCAGCTACCGCAAGCCGATCGGATTCGACGCCGTCTTCGCGGAGCTCGCGACCGACGGCGCGATGCTCCATCTCGACGCGCATTTCAAGCCGCAACGGCCCTTCGTGACCGGCGCGTCCTCGCTCCTCGATGCCCGCCCCGGCGGCTCGGCGAACCAGACGACCGACTCGAGCGACGTCGTGCTCGGCATCGGCGAGACCTTCGTCGATCCGGTCCACGGAATTACGATCGAGACCCTCGGCGTCGTCGGCGGCCAGCTCCAGATCTCGGTCGTCCGCAGCCAGTCCTGCGGCAACGACATCATCGATCCGGCGCTCTTCGAGGAATGCGACGGCGCGGACCTCGGCGGCCAGACCTGCGACTCGGTCGGCTTCACGAGCGGCAGCCTCGGCTGCTCGGCGACGTGCGAATTCGATACGAGCGCGTGCGGCGCCGCGCAGTGCGCCGTCGGGGACGATTTCGATCCAGGGGCACAGCTCTGCGTCGCGCGCTTCCTGGCCATCGGCCCGAGCGACATGACCTACTACAAGAACTCCACTACGCTGGCGTTCGCCCGATCGAGCACCAGCGCGACGCTACTCACCGTCTCGCGCGGCAGCTTCGGAACCACTCAGAACTTCTCCGGAACGACGAGCTCGATCGTGACGCGCCTGCTGCTCCCGTTCGATACCTCGGCCCTGCCTGACGGCGCGGAGATCGCTTCGGCGACGCTCGACCTGAAGCTCGATCTCTTCTGGGATCCCTACGAGAATTCCCATCCCGACAGCGCCGACCAGCTCGTCCTCGTCCAGACCTTCGATCCCGATCCGCTGACCCGCTCGCTCGCCGACTATGGCGCCTTCGTCCCCGTCGACCTGCCCGCCGAGGGCGCGCCGCGCGTCGATGCGGGCGACTCGCTCTCCGCCGGGGCTCCCTTCGCATTCGAGCTGAACGCGGCGGGGCTCTCCTGGATCGACGATCAGGGGACGACGGGGCTCGGCGTCCGCACGGGATTCGACGTCGACGACGTGCCGATTTTCGGCGAGCTCCAACGGCTGCGAACCCCCGTCGTCCCGAACGACTCGTCGATCGCCGGGCCGCGGCTCACGGTGCGTTATGCGCCGCTGCCGGAGCCGGGGATGGCGATCGCAGTCGGGATCGGGGCGCTGGCGTTGGCGGAATTCGGACGAAGAGGCCGACTCCGCCCCGGATCCGACGAGGCGCGTCAGGGCGATTGACGCCTGCCGAGGCCGGCTTGAATGCGCGGCCTGCCGCCATCCCCGATCGAAAAAAGGGCCCGGAACCGGATCGTCTCGATCCGATTCCGGGCCGGGTGCCTGCCGTTCGCAAGAGAGAGGCGGGCGGGGTAGGTCGCTCTCTCGCGAGTTCCGGCAGGGGGACCGACGACCGCTGCTGATGCGGAGCCGACGACTCGTTCGCGAGGGAACCGGTTGCCCGGTTGCGAATCTGCAGTGTATCTCGCTCGGACCCTTCGACTGCGGCGCTCCGCAGACGCTCGTCGCACGAATTCATGTGGACGAGTAACGCTCGTCTCCATGGAATCGCCCGGGAACGCAGCGAGGGCTTCCTCGATGCTGCGCGCTTCGCTGCTGCGAGGTGTGGCGCCGTCCGGCACGGGGCGACGGTCGGTTCGGTACCAGCAGTGCACCCGTCGAGACCATCAATCACGGATGACATCTCCGTGTCGACACGGGAGTCGTTCGATCGCAGCGGCGTCATTCGCTTCACGACGAAGTTTTCGATGCGTGACGCAGCCGCCATCGTCGCCTGCTTAGCTCTGGCCCATACCCGGTTCGGCCTCTCGTGCTGCGAGGCAGGCCCCGCACCGATGGCCGCGATTCTCCGAACCGAACCCAGGCGATCCCGATCGCGAGGAGCTCCCGAGATGAAGCCCCAGTTCCGAAATGCCTCGCTGCTGCTGACTCCGCTCCTCGCGGCCCTCGCCGTCGCGCCCTCGGCGGGCGCGAATGGAGGCCCGGGAGCGCCGCTGCCCGACCTCACGCTGACGATCCTCCACAACAACGACGGCGAGTCGAGCCTGCTCCCGACCCTGCGCGATACCGACGGCGACGGCGTCGCCGATACGCTTTACGGCGGCATCGCGCGATTCCAGCGCAAGGTCGACCAGCTGCGTCTGGACGCGTTCCTCGCGACCTTCGACCCGGGCGAGTCGCTCCGGCGCGGCGTTCTGCTGCTGAATTCCGGCGACAACTTCCTGCCCGGCACGACCTTCCAGGCCTCGCAGCAGGAGGGCGCGCCCTTCTACGACGGCATCGCGGTGGCGCTGCTGCGCTACGACGCCCTCGCGGTCGGGAACCACGAGTTCGATTTCGGTCCCGCGACCTTCCGGCGCTTCGTGCAGACGGCGCAGAACGCGCAGTTCGTCTCGGCGAACCTCGACTACAGCGGCGAGCCGGCCCTCGCGGATCTCGCCGGCAAGCGGCTCGTCAAGAGCCGCCTCATGAGCGTCGCCCGCCGGCTCGTCGGCATCGTCGGCCTGACGACGACCCAGCTCCCGACGATCTCGTCGCCGGGCGGTGTGCGTGTGCTGACCGATCTCGCGTCGGTGGCCCAGGCCGAGATCGACGCGCTGACACGACGCGGCGCTCGCATCATCATCCTGCAGTCCCATCTCCAGGGTCTCGAGAGCGAGATCGCCCTGGTTTCGCAGCTGCGCGGCGTCGACGTCGTGATCGGCGGCGGGGGCGACGAGGTCCTCGCGGATCCGGGCGATGCACTCTTCCCGGACGACGAGGACGACATCTTCGGCGCCTATCCGCAGATCGCGACGGATCTGGACGGCAACGCAGTTCCGGTCGTCACGACGCCCGGCAACTACCGCTATGTCGGCCGGCTCCAGCTGAGCTTCGATCGCCAGGGCCGGATCGTCGCGATCGACGGTGAAGACTCGGGCATCCAGCTCGTCACGGATCGCGGGCCCGGGGCGGTCGGCGAGTCGCTGCTCCAGAAGTTTCTCGTGGAGCAGCCGGTCGCGGAGTTCGTCGATGGACTCGCGGCGCAGATCGTCGGATCGAGCGAGGTCGATCTCGACTGCGAACGGTCCGAGGTCCGCGGACGCGAGACCAACTGCGGCAACCTGATCGCCGACGCCCATCTCGCGGCGGCGCAGGCGCAGGCGCCGGCCTTCGGACTCGACGTTCCGCAGATCGCGCTCATGAATGGCGGCGGCATTCGCGGCGAGGTCGACCAGCTCGCCGGGCCGATCAGCATCGCCGATACGTTCCGGCTCCAGCCCTTCGCGAACTTCGTCTCGATCGCCGAGGACGTGCCGGCGGAGACGCTGCGGCAGATCATCGAAGAGGGCGCGATCCGACTCCCGGCTTCGGGCGACGGGGGCTTCGTGCACGTCTCCGAGGGGACGACGCTCGTGATCGATACGAGCTTCCCGGCGCGTGTCGCGGATCAGTCGACCGGGGTCCAGACGGCGCCGGGGCAGCGGGTGCGAGAGCTCGTGCTGGCCGATGGAACGGTCGTCGTCGCGAACGGCGTGACGCAGGCCGTGACGGTCGTCGTCGCGGGGCTCAACTTCTCGCTCAACGGCGGGGATGCGTATCCGGCGGTGCCGAACACGACGGTCGGGCTCACCGATCAGCAGTCGCTCGAGATCTACATCTCGCAGACGCTGGGCGGGCTCGTGACGGGCGCCGACTATCCGCGCGGCGGGGAAGGGCGCCTCACGATCCGCTGAGCGGCGGGCAGGCCGGGATCGCCTCGATCAGGGCAGCGGATCCAGCAGGATCTCCGTCCGGTCGTGCTCGATGACGCCCCAATCGCCTATCTCGTCGGC
>CAZFKD010000166.1:7890-8273 GCA_964519695.1 uncultured Spirochaetaceae bacterium | reverse complement strand
GAGCCACGGCGTCACGACCGTCGTCGCCGGCAACTGCGGTGTCGGCTTCGCCCCCGTCCGCCCCGGCGACCAGAAACGCCTCGTCGAGATGATGGAAGGCGTCGAAGACATCCCGGGCACGGCGCTCCACGAAGGCATCCAGTGGGAATGGGAGACCTTCCCGCAATATCTCGACGCGCTCGGACGCCGGCGTTATGCGATGGACATCGCCGCCTTCATGCCCCACGCGCCGCTGCGCCTCTACGTGATGGGCGATCGCGGCGAGCGCAACGAGCCGGCGACGCCGGCCGACATCGACGCGATGGCGAAGCACGTGCGCGAGGCGATCGCCGCTGGCGCGATCGGCTTCTCGACCTCGCGCTCGCTGAACCACAAGACCCTCG
>CAZFKD010000166.1:7124-7880 GCA_964519695.1 uncultured Spirochaetaceae bacterium | reverse complement strand
CGTGGCCGGGACCTTCGCCGGCTTCGAGGAGCTGGCCGGGCTCGCGCAGGCGATGTGCGAAGGCGGCGGCGGGCTCTTCGAGGTCGTGCCGACGGGCGAGACGGGGGCCGACGAGGCGATGATCCTCGGCGAGATCGAGCTGCTCGCGAAGGTCTCGAAGGCGACCGGCGCCGTCACGTCGTTCCTGATGATCCAGTCGAGCGGTGCGCCCGATCTCTGGAAGAAGCAGCTCGAGCGCGTCGCGCGGGCGAACGCCGAAGGCGCGCGGCTCGTGCCCCAGGTCGGCGGACGGCCGGGCGGCATGTTGATCGGGCTCACGAGCTACCACGGCTTCATGCGGCGACCGACGTTCCGGCGCCTCGAAGCGACGCTCTCGGGCGAAGCGCTCGCCGAGGCCCTTCGCCGACCGGAGAACAAGGCGGCGATCCTCGCCGAGAAGGACCTGCCGGCCGCGCCCGCCGAGCAGTTCGCGGCGATGACCGAGAACATGGCCTTCCTCTTCCCGATGATGTACCCGCTCGGCGATCCGCCGGACTACGAGCCGACACCCGAGCGCTCGATCGCGGGCATCGCGGCCGCGACGGGCCGGGATCCCTGGGAGGTCCACTACGACCTGCTCGTATCCGGCGCCTGGACCCTCGGCGCGTTCACCAACTACGCGCAGGCGACCCAGGAGCCGCTGCGCGCCATGATCGCGCGGTGGCTGCTGCTCTTCCACCCCGCCTCGTGGGCGGCCATCCTGCTCGTCGGCGCGGG
>CAZFKD010000166.1:0-7114 GCA_964519695.1 uncultured Spirochaetaceae bacterium | reverse complement strand
CGAGGAACCGCTGCGCGCGATGATCGCCCATCCCGAGACGATCCTCGGGCTCTCGGACGGCGGCGCCCACGTCCGCATGATCTGCGACGCGTCGCTCCCGACCTATCTCCTGACGCATTGGGCGCGCGATCGCGAGCGCGGAGAGCGCCTGCCGCTCGAGGCGCTGATCCACAAGCAATGCGCCGCGACCGCGAAGGCCGTCGGCCTCGACGATCGCGGCACGCTCGAGGTCGGCAAGAAGGCCGACGTCAACGTGATCGACTTCGAGAAGCTGAAGCTGCACGCGCCGCGCTCGGTCGACGATCTGCCCGCCGGCGGCCGGCGCGTCCTGCAGGATGCGACGGGTTACGTCGCGACGATCGTCTCGGGCGTCGTCACGCGCCGGAACGATCGCGATACCGGCGCGCGCCCCGGACGGCTCGTTCGCGCACACCACTGAACGGGCGCCGCCCGGCGGCGAGGAGGACTCGATGGGGGAGCTCGACGGCAAGAGCGTGCTCGTCACCGGCGCGAGCCGCGGCATCGGCGCCGCCATCGCGAAGCGCTTCGCGGCCGAAGGCGCGAAGGTCGCAATCACCGCGCGCACCCTCGACCAGCACGACCGCCTCCCGGGCAGCCTGCGTGAGACCGCCGAATGGATCGCCGCGCGCGGCGGCCGCGCGATCCCGATCGTCGGCGATCTCGGCGATGCCAAGGACTACGATCGCATCGGCGCCGAAGCGCAGGCCGCCCTCGGACCGATCGAGATCCTCGTCAACAACGCCGCCGCCGCCTTCTACCTGCCCTTCGACAAGCTCTCCGAGAATCGCTTCCGAGTCGCCTTTGCCATCAACGTCCACGCCCCCTGGCGCCTCTCGCAGCTCGTGGTCCCCGGCATGCGCGCCCGCGGCGAGGGCTGGATCCTCAACATCTCCTCCGCGACGTCGGCGCATCCGACCCTGCCCTACCGCGACTTCGACGGCCTCTCCTTCCTCTATGGCTCGACGAAAGCCGCCCTCGAACGCTTCACCGCCGGCCTCGCCGCGGCCGAGCAGAAACACGGCCTCTTCGTGAACTCGATGGCGCCCGTCGGCGCCGTCCCGACCGAGGGAACCGAGGCGCTCGGCGTCGTCCCGGACGAAGCGCTCGCGATCGCCGAATCGCGCGAGGCGATGGCGGAGGCGGCGCTCGCGTTATGCGTGACCCGCGATCCGGCCCTGAACGGCCGCATCACCTACTGCACGCCGATCCTCGAAGAGCTCGGGCGGCCGGTGCGAGCGCTCGATGGGAAGACGCGGCTCGCGGGGCCGCTCGAGCGGCAGGCGGTCGCTTCGCGAAGCTGAGCGCTGCGCACGCGCGGCTCGTTCGGATCCCGGGCACCCCGCGCCCCTATGCCGTCGCGGCCATCACGATCCGATCGCCCGCGCGCCGAGCCCCCGAGAGATTGCGCGCAACCGGTCCGAGCTCGAGCTCGGCCAGCGCTCCCGTCACAAAGAGACCCGGGTGCCAACGCAGGGCTCGGTCGACGACCGGATAGCCGCAACTTGCCTGAGGCAGGCCGAGTTCCTCCACCATCGCATCGACGAAGGCGCCGCCGGGTCGACCGGACGGGAATCCGGTCGCGAGCAGAACACGATCGACTTCGAGCATCCGATCCGCGAGACCCAGCGCGAGGCGCTGCCCCCGGCGTGTCCCACCTCGGACCTCTCCTTCGACGAGCTCGATCCGTCCCTCGGCACGGGCAACGCGGAAGGCAGCGTGGACGTCCGGCGGGACCGAGCCCCGATTGCGCGCCGCGCCGATCATGCGCCGCCGCGCTTCGGTGTTGCGCTCTCGGGCGAAGGCCGCCATGCAGGACGGCCCCTGCCAGCAGGGATCGCTGTCGAAGCCGTGGACTCGCAGCGCATGCCGCGAGATCAGCACGACACGAGACGAACTGCGGGCGAAACGCAGCGCCGTCTGGACACCCGAGATGCCCGCCCCGACGACCGCGACGACCTGATCGGCGAGATCCTCCTTCAGCTCGAACCCCGGATCGAAGAGATGCGCGATCCGGCGACCCGCCCAGCTCGAGGCATCTCGCGCCCAGTCGGGCCAGGCCGGCCTCGAAGGCGGACCAATCGCGAGCAGCACGCGGCGGGCATCGATCGACCGGAGGGCGCCGCCGATCGCGTCGTCCGTGTCGACCCGGAATCCCCGAGGCGTCTTCGTCAAGCGATGTGCGCGGCCACGCACGTGGAGCCGATCGAGCCCATGACGCTCGATCACGTCGTCGCAGTGCCGATCGAAGAGCTCGAGCGAAGGTCGTGCATAGGGACGCGTGAAGGGGCGCTCGATGCGGCGCCCCCGACCGCTCGCGAAATGGTTCAGCGACGCGCTCGAGAGATCGAGATGGTGGACGCTCGGCGATCGAAGGAATCGCATGCCGGTGTTGCGAGTCGTCCGGCGCCACCGCGCGAGGAGATGATCCTCGTCGTCGAGGATCCGAATCGCGTCGGGCGAGACGCCCGCTTCTGCGATCAAGCGCAGCGCGGCGTGAACGCCGTGGGGGCCGCCGCCGACGATGAGCCATTCGAACATCAGTGGACCCCCGATCCGCCCTGCAGCCGGAGATCATTTCCTGCGCTCGCGTCCGGGCGGCTCTCGAGCGCATCTTCAGCGACGAGGCAGGCATCGAGGCTCGCGCAGATCGCTTCGCGGTCGAGATCGAGGCCGGCGAGGACGAGCTCCTGTCGCCGATCGCCGAAGCGCGGATGCCAGCGCGCGAGCAGATCCCGTTGCTGCTCCGGACAGCTCGGCCACCCCCCGTCCGACCGGGCCGCCCACCAGCCGCCCGCCCCGAAGAGCCGATGGACCGGACCGGCGCACGAATAACCGAAGGACTCCTCCCAGTGGGTCGCGAGCCAGATCCGACCCTTGCCGCGGACGAGCCCCCGCGGCGGCGCCGCGAACCAATCGCCGAGACGTTCCGGATCGAAGGGCCGCGCCCGGCGGTAGACGAGATGTCCCGGGCGTTCGACTCCGATCGCCTGCGAGGGATCGCCCCGAAGCAGATCGAGCCACGCCGGAACGACGCGAATCGGACGCTCTTCGGCGCCGGATGCGAGCTCTCGCCCCGCCTTCTCCTCCGGCCCGATCGAGCGCACACGCCTCGCACGCCGAACGACCTCGGCGATCGACCCGTCCGCCATCCCGACGCGATCGGCCGCAGGGTTGAGGAGCTCGAGCCGACGGATCAGCTCCTCCCGGCACGGGCCCCGACCGCTCAGCCAGAGATGGGTCGCCGCCTCGATCTGCTCGACCGCCAGATCGGCGACCGTGCGAACGTCGAACGCGTTGCGCCCCCACCCGCGCTCGGCGAGCGATCCGGTCGCTTCGAGCAGGGCGATGGCGGCGTCGGCATCGATCAGCGTGACCACGCTCGCAAGGCGGGCCGGCCGGCCGAACAGGTCCGAGAGGAAGGCGCCATCTTCCCAGGAGTCGACGATCCCGCCGGGCTCGGCATGGGGCGGGAGCCGGATCCCCACGTCCTTCGCAAGCAGGAGATCCGGATCGGGCGCCTCGGCGAGCTCGAGGATCCTCAGACTCTCTCGCATCCGCGCGAAGGTCGCTTCGTTGCCCGGCGACGGCAGGCCGGACAGCAGATGCACCGCGAGCGGTTCCGTTTCTCCGCCGGCCTGCGCCGTGGATGCGTCCGCTCCGCTCCCCGAGCTCGATGCCATGTCGACTCTCCTCATTTCGAATCGATCCGCTGAAGTCCGCCGTCGCTGGTGCTCACGACGAGCGCTCCGTCGCCATGCAGCCAGCCGAGGCCCGTGATCTCTCCGCCGATCGCATGGCTCGCTCTCGGCCTGCGCGGCTCACGCGGATCCCAGACGGCGACGCGTCCGTCCTTCGCCCCGGAAGCGAGGCGGCTTCCGTCCCGCGAGAAAGCGAGCTTCGAGATCGAGTCTTCGTGACTGCGCAGCTGGATCGCGCGCGTACCCTCCGGGCCCTTGCCGCGAAAGCTCCAGAGCATCACGAGCGGGGATCCTCCCGTGGCGAGCAGCGTGCCCTTCGGGTCCCAGGCAAGCTCGCGCGGCTTCTCCGGATAACCGTTCATCTCCGAGGCCTGACCGCTCGCGAGTCGCCAGAATCGAACGGCACATTCCTGGGTTCCACAGGCGATGACCCTCGTGCCCGGGCTCCACGCGAGCGAGACGAGCGATCCCTTCCAGGGGAGATGGCGCGACACGGCCCCCGGATCGATGCCCCAGAGATGAAGCCCGCCATAGCTCGCGGTCGCGAGCCGGGAGCCGTCCGGGCTGAATCGCATCGCCGCGATCGTACTCTCGTGATCCTCGGTCTCGACGTGCGGCTCGAACTCCGAGGTCCAGATCCGCACGCGTCGACCCGAAGCGATCGCGACGAAGTCGCCCCGCGGCGAAAAGGCAGCCGACTCGACCCACGCGCCGCTGCCCGGAAGCTCGGCCAGAGTGGCGCCGTCGTCGGCCGACACCACGCGTGCCGTCTTCTCCTCGCCCGCGACGACGAGCGAGTCCCCGCCCGGATCGAATCCCAGCTCGATGACGGCCCCTGCGAGGATCGCTCGCCGCCAGAGGGTTCGTCCCGTCTCGCTCTCGACGACGACGACCTCGCCCGAGGCCGTCGCGACCGCGATCGTCTTGCCGTCGGGCGCGAGCGCGATGTCGCGAATCCAATCCCCTGCGTCGATTCGCCAGTCCATTCCTGCGCCTACCGTCGCGCGCGTGCGCCGCTTCCCGGCGCGTCCGCGAGACAGCTGCGAAAGCCGCGCTCGAGCTCGGCTCGGTCGAGACCCCGGCCGATGAAGACGAGGTCGGTCGCGGGCGGCTTCCCGCCGAAGCTCCCCTCCTCCCGGCCATCGAGCAGCATGTGGACGCCCTGGAACACGAAGCGCCCCGGCTGGTCCGCGAAATGGACGATCCCCTTCGAACGGAAGATGTCGGTGCCCCGCTCGCGCAGGAGCTCCCGGATCCAGCGCCCGAATCGATCCGAGTCGAGCGGCTTGTCGCTGTGAAGGCCGACGGAGCCGACCGCCGCGTCGTGGCTGTGGGAGGGCGCCCAGAACCGTTCCTCGATCGGCGCGATCGTCCGACCCGAACCATCGAGCAGGGCCAGGGCGAACTCCTCGGGGCGGTGCTGGGTGAAGAGCACATAACAGCCCGCCTCCCGGATGCGGAGCTCGAAGCGTTTCTCGCCGGGCCCTTCGAGGCGAAGCGTGGCGACCCGCGGTCCGGGCTCGAGCGTCGCGCCGAGCCCGACGGGCTTGTTCCGCTCGGAAAACGCCAGGAAGACCTCTTCCGCGAGCGCATCGAGGCCCTGCCCCGCCTCGGGCGCGAAGGGCCGACACATCAAGGCCATCGTCGGATCCGGGCCGGGCTGGAGCGCGAGCGGATGGAAGCCCGGGCCGAGCTCGAAGATCCCGGCCCATTCGAAGGGATACTCGGGCTCGAGGAAGGTCGGCCGCGTCTCGAGCGCCCGGGCGAGGTCGAAGCCGCCGATGTCGATCACCTGGCGGACCTCGACGCCCGCGCGCTCGCATCGCTCGATGTGCGCCATGGCGTTCATCGATCGCATGCGCGCCTCGAGCGCAACCAGCATCGCCTCGTCCGCCAGATCGGTCTTGTTGAGGAGGAGGACGTCTGCGAAAGCGATCTGCTGGCGACACTCGGGGTTCTCATCGAGATGGAGCCCGACGTGCTTCGCGTCGACCAGGGTCACGATGCCGTCGAGCCGAAAGCTCTTCCCGATCTCGTCGTCGACGAAGAAGGTCTGGGCCACCGGACCGGGATCCGCGAGGCCCGTGGTCTCGAGGATCACGTGGTCGAACTTCTCTCGGCGCTTCGCGAGGCTGCCGAGGATGCGGATCAGGTCGCCGCGAACGGTGCAGCAGATGCAGCCGTTGTTCATCTCGAAGACTTCTTCGTCGGCGTTGATGACGAGGGCCTGATCGATCCCGATCTCGCCGAACTCGTTCTCGATGACGGCGATCCGCAGACCGTGCTGCTCCGTCAGGATCCGGTTCAGGAGCGTCGTCTTGCCCGACCCGAGAAATCCCGTCAGCACCGTCACCGGAATCCGATTCCGAAACTCTTCGTCCATCTCCATCCTTCCTTTCCTCGAATCGCCTACGACTCGATCAGCTCTCCGAGGAGCATGAGCCCGACGGCCATGCTCGCCCCGCCGGCGAGCGCGGACACGAGCCCCCCGATCAGCGGGCCGCGGCCTGCCGCCCGCTCGATCGAGCGCGAGAGCAAGAAGGCGATCGCCGCCATCCCGAGCAGCGTCCCGAGGCAGAACACGAACAGATGGGCCGCGGCAATCCGGGGATCGCGAATGCTCGCGAGCGCGAGCAGAGCCACCGCATGCGAGCCCGCGAGCCCGTGGATTCCGCCGACCGCGAAGGCCCGGCGCCGCAGCCGATCGGAACGATCCTCTGCCTGGACGTCACCGATCCGGTCGCGCACGCTGCGGCGGATCGCCAGGATCCCGAGCAGGACCAACGTCGACCCGACCGCGAGCGTCACGGCATCCTCGAATCCGGCCGGCGGCGCGAACCCGAACGTCACGACGGCGATCGCGCAGGCGAGAAACGTGAGCGAATGCCCGAGTCCCCAGGCGAGCGCGGAGGCGACGACCCGCCCCGAGCGGCGATCCGATCGGCTGAGGGCCAGCACCGCCGCGAGATGATCCGGATCGACGGCGTGCCGGACCCCCAGCGCGAGTCCGAGGGAGCGGGACGCTCGGGGCACTCATTCGCCGCAGCCTCGTTCGTCGATGCGCAGCAGCAGGCGCCAATGGGAATCGGCGCGCACCGGCGGCGAACGGTGGACCAGGCCCTGCCCCGGCTCGCCCTCGAAGAGATCGCCCTTGCAGAGCAGGACGTCTCCGACGCCGGCGCGCCGGATCGCAGCGCGATCGAACACGATCCGGTCGTTCGCTTCGTCGAGGTCGAGGGAAGTCTGCCCGAGCCAGCGCCGATCGACGCCCGACGCCAGCGCCCATTCGGTGCCCGGGCCGGCATAGCTCACGAGCAGGCGCATCCCGACGCGATCCACGTGCCATTTCCGGCAGGCGTCGTGGTCGAGAACCTCGAGACCGACATGAACGGACG
>CAZFKD010000165.1:0-8306 GCA_964519695.1 uncultured Spirochaetaceae bacterium | reverse complement strand
CGACGGAGAAGAGCGAGCTGTGGAGTCGATCGAAGCGCGACTTCAGCTCGTCCCAGTCCGCCTCGCTCCCGCCGCGCCACTCGGGCGGCAGCAGGACGTCGATTTCCCAGAGTTGATTGGCATAACGCGCCTCGCAGACGAGCTCCCGGCGGCGCTCGCCGTTCGGTGTCACCCGGGCGAAGAACCGCTCTGCGGCGGCGTCGATCTCGTCGAGCGCGCGTCCGATGGCCGCACGATCGGGCGCGAGCGACGTCGTCTGGACGCTGCGTGCGGCGGACGTGAAGAGGTCCGCGAACTGGCCGCCGACGGCGCTCATGCCCGCGGCGAAGGTCGGGATCACGACGCGGGCGACGCCGAGCTCGCGCGCGACGGACACGATGTTCAGCCCCGACGCCCCCCCGCCGGCGACGATCAGGCACTCCTTCGGATCGAGGCCCTGGACGATCGTCATCTCGGAGAAGAAGCTCCGGATGTTCTCCGAGAAGACGCTCAGGACGGCCGCCGCCGCGTCGCCGACCGAGAGGCCGAGGGGTGCTGCGACACGTTCGACGAGGACCGCTCGCGCGCGATCCGGATCGAGACGCATGCGGCCGCCGAGGAAATAGTCGGGATCGATGTGTCCGAGGACGAGCGCAGCGTCGGTCACGGTCGCTTCGCGGCCGCCGCGGCCATAACACGCCGGGCCGGGCAGCGCGCCGGCGCTGCGGGGGCCGACGCTCAGCAGTCCGTCCGCATCGACGCTCGCGATCGAGCCGCCGCCGGCCCCGATCGAACGCGTCTCGACCGCGGGCAGTCCCGTCATGTGGCCGATCCAGCGCGGGCCGAGCCATTTCTCCCGGCTGTAGACGACGCGCCCCTCCCGGGTCGGACTGATGTCGACGGAGGTCCCGCCGGCGTCGACGACGAGGACGTCGAGCGCGGCGGCGTCGCGCGCGCGGGAAGACTCCGCGCTCGCGTAGACGAGTCCGGCGACCGGAGCCAGCGCGGGGCCGGAATCGACGCTGTGGATCGGCGCGTCGCACATCTCCGCGAGGCCGAGCACGCCGCCCGAGAGGTGGGTCACCATGAGCGGCTCTCCGCGGAAGCCGAGCGTCCGCAGTCGGCCGTCGATCGTCTTCAGGTGGGCCCGCATCAAAGGCTTGAGCGAAGCGTCCAGCACGGCCGAAGACGCGCGTCGGTACTCGCGGATCTTCGCGTTGACCTGATGGGAGAGGGTGAACGGGACGTCGGGCAGATGATGCGCGAGCAGCTCGCCCACGCGCTTCTCGTGGGCCGGATTCGCGATCGACCAGAGCAGGCAGACGCCGACGGCCTCGACTGCGAGGGCTCGTAGTCGCTCGATCACCGCGCGGACCGCGGCCTCGTCGAGCGGCCGGGCGATCGTGGCGTCGAAGAGGATGCGCTCGGGCAGCTCGAAGCAGAGCGAGCGGGGGACGAGGGGATCGGGGTAGGGCCGCGCGAGATCGAAGGGATCCTGCTTGCCGCCCTCTCGGTACAGCAGGATGTCCCGATGGCCCTCGGTCGTCAGGAAGGCGGTGCGCGCGGTGCGGCCTTCGAGGATCGCGTTGGTGGCGTGGGTCGTGGCGTAGACGATCGTCTCGCAGCGAGCGAGCAGATCGGCGACGGTCATGCCCTCGACGCGTGCGGCCTCTTCGAGGGCGGCCTGGATGCCGCCGAACGGATCGTCCGGCGTCGTCAGGGCCTTGTGCAGTCCGCGGATCGCTTCGCGATCGGCCAGCACGAGGTCGGTGAAGGTTCCACCGGTGTCGATCGAGATCGAGAAGGACATCTCCGGCGATTCTATCCGAATCGCGCGCGGAGAATCGACCGAAAAGCGTTCGACTCAGCCCGCGATCTTCCCCTTCACCCGATCCCGCAGCTCGTACTTCAAGACCTTCCCCGACGCGTTGCGGGGCAGCTCGTCCACGACCTCGACGAAGCGCGGGACCTTGTAGTTCGCCATGTTGGCACGGCTCCAGGCGATGACTTCCGCCGGATCGAGCTTCGCCCCAGGCCGCTGGACGACGAAGGCCATGCCGACCTCGCCCATACGCTCGTCGGGCACGCCGATGACCGCCGACGCCGCGATGCCCGGATGCTGGAAGAGCAGGTTCTCGACCTCGGCCGGGTACACGTTGAACCCGCCCATGATGTAGAGGTCCTTGATGCGGTCGGTGATCTTGATGTAGCCGCGCTCGTCCATCACGGCGATGTCGCCGGTATGCAGCCAGCCGTCGGCGTCGATCGCCTTCTTCGTTTCGGCCTCGTCCTTGAAGTAGCCGCGCATGACGTTGTAGCCGCGCACCCAGACCTCGCCCGGCGTTCCGTGCGGGACTTCCTTGCCTTCTGCGTCGACCAGCTTCACTTCGGTGTCCGGGATCGCGGCGCCGTCGGAGTTGGCGATCGTCTCGGGCGAATCGGTCGGGAGGCAGATCGAGACCGTGCCGCAGCTCTCGGTCAGGCCGTAGGCCTTGATCACGCTCTCGAAGCCGAGCTCGCTGCGCATGCGATGGACGAGCTCGACGGGGGTCGGCGCGGCGCCGGTGACGGCGAGGCGCAGGGAGCGCGTATTGAACTTCTCGCGGCCCTCGAAGGCGAGCATCGACTGGTAGATGGCGGGCGGGCCCGGCATCACCGTGATCTTCTCGCGCTGGATCCGGCCGAGGACCTCGGCGACGTCGAAGACGCCATGGGGCAGGGCGGTCGCGCCGTGGATCAGGCAGGCGAGCCAGCCGCCCTTGTAGCCGAAGGAGTGGAAAAAGGGGTTGATGATGAGATAGCGGTCGCCGGCCCGCAGGCCGACGGTACGGCCCCAGACCTCGAAGACCTTGAGGTTCTGGCCGTGGGCGCTCATGACGGCCTTGGGATTGCCGGTCGTCCCCGAGGTGAAGAGGAAATCGCAGAGATCGTCGGGCGTTACCTCGGCCGCGCGGGCCTTCGCGGCGGCCGGGGTCACGGCGGCGCCGCGGGCGAGGAACGCGTCCCAGCCCGTCCCGTTCGGGCTCGTGCCGTCGAGCAGCAGGATGCCCTCGAGCGCGGGGAGCTTCTGCGCGGCGATCACGTCGGCGTAGTTCATGCCGAGGAAATCGCCGACGGTGCAGAGCAGGCGCGCTTCGCTCTTCTCCAGCACGTAGGCGGCTTCGGCGGCCTTGAAGCGGGTATTCAGCGTGACGAGCACGGCGCCGGCGGACTGCAGGCCGAGCGCGGCGATGATCCAGCGGGCGCTGTTCGGCGCCCAGATGCCGATCCGATCCCCGCGCTGGATGCCGGCCGCCATGAAGCCGCGCGCGGCCTCTTCGACGGCGACGGCGAGGCCCGCGAAGCCGAGCTTCAGATCGCCTTCCTCGATCGCCGGGACGTCGGGCCAGGTCGCGGCCGAGCGCGCCAGCGTCTTCGGGATCGTCATCTGCGCCCAGTCGAGATTCACGGTCGTCATCGTCGAAGGCTCCTTCGAGGCCGCCGGCCGGCGGCGAAGCGTCGCGGCTCCGGGGCGGCGACTAATCCCGGCCGAGCACCGCGATGCCGCAGGCCGTCGGGTGGCCACCGATGTTGTGGGACACGGCGAGCTTGCCCGGGGCGCCCGGGACCTGGCGGGCGCCGGCCTTGCCGCGCAGCTGCAGCACGTTCTCGTAGATCATGCGCACGCCCGTCGCGCCCGTCGGATGGCCGAAGGTCTTGAGGCCGCCGTCGGTGTTGACCGGGAGCGAGCCCGTGAGCTCGAAGTCGCCGCTCGCGATGTGCTCCTTCGCCGAGCCCTTCTCGCAGAAGCCGAGGTCTTCGTAGGTCAGCAGCTCGGTCAGCGAGAAGCAGTCGTGGACCTGGGCGATGCCGATCTGCTGGCGCGGGTTCGTGATCCCGGCCATCTCGTAGACGTCGTCCCGGGCCCAGGCGGTCGGCTTCCAGGAGAGGAAGTCGTTCTTCGGATCCTTCTGCGGATTCGGTCCGGCCCGGACCGTCACGCCCTTGACCTTGATCGGCTGCTTCGAATAACGACTCGCGAGGTCCGTCCGCGTCAGGATCGCGGCGGCGGCGCCGTCGGTCTGGGCGGCGGAGTCGTAGAGGCCGAAGGGCCAGGAGATGATGCGGGCCTTGAAGTAGTCGTCTTCCGTGATCTTCCGCTTCAGGAAGGACTTCTCGGCGAGGCAGCCGTTCGCGTGGTTCTTGATCGCGATCTTCGCGAGATCGGCGCGCGAGGCGCCGTACTTCTCGAAGTAGGTCGCGGCGGCGAAGGAGAACCAGCCGGCCGGGGTCTGCGGCAGATCGCGCACGCGGTCGGTGACGACCGAGGGCCCCGAGACGCCGCGATCCTTCGGCTTGTCGTAGCCGACGACGAGGACGGTGTCGTAGACGCCCGCGGCGATCGAGAGGGTCGCGAGGCGGATCAGGTCGGTGCCCGTCGCGCAGTAGTTGGTCGCGAAGGAGACGGGCTTGTTGAAGAGCTTCAGCGCGTCCGCGCACTCGTGGGGGCCCTTGTTCGTATAGATCGAGCCGGTGAAGACGGCGTCGATCTGGCCCTGCGGATCGTCGATGCCCGCGTCGGCATAGGCTTCGTAGGCGGCGTCGACGATCATGTCGGCAGGGGACTGATCCCAGTTCTCGCCGAACGGGCAGCAGCCGACGCCGACGACGGAGACCTTGTCGCGGATCGCTTGTTTGTTCGCCATGGCTCGTTCTCGCTCGCTCGCGCCTTCGTTCGGATGCGCGTGGTTCGGGTTCGGGGACGCGGGGTTGGCGGTCGGGGCTCCGTGGTCGGGCTTCGGCTCGGATTCGGGCCGCGGCGCGGATCGGGGCCGGGCGCTAGGCCGGCTTCGGGATGCCCTTCCAGTAGTAGTTGGGCCGACCGCCGGATTCGTGGATGCGGCGGAAGACGAACTCGACCTCCTGACCGATCTTCATCTCGTCCGGCTTGATCTCTATGACCTGGAGATGGATCCGGGCGCCGTCGACGTCGACGATCGTCACGACCGTCGGCGGGTTCGGCGTCGGGAAGAAGAAGTCGAAGGTGTAGGTGACGACTCTGCCGAGGCGATCCGAAAGCCGGACCTTCTCGAACTGGTCCTTCGCGAAGCAGGTCTCGCAGACGCGCTGCGCCGGGAACTGGACCGCGCCGCATTTGAGGCATTGCTGGCCCTTGAAGGTCAGGTCGTCGTCGCGCTCGCGGAAGAGGATCGTCGCCGAGAGGCCGGGATTCGTGCCGGCATCCCATTCCTTCGCCGTGAGGCCGCGGGCGGCGAGATAGTCGTCGTAGCGCGCGACGACCCGGCTGCGCGCCAGGTTCCAGGCGACGCCGCGCCGATCGCCCGCCTTCTCGATCTGGGGCGTGGTTCGGAAGCTCGTCGCGTCGGCGCCGTTGCCGAAGTTGACGACGAGGATCCGCTCGCCCGCCTTGGCGGACTCGAGCGCGGAGACGAGCAGCAGGGGCGCGAAGGCCGTGCCCGCATTGCCGAGCTGGCCGAAGAGCGGTGCGACGAGCTGCGCCTTGCCGAGGCCCGCCGCCCGGGCGGCATCGCCGTGGGAGCGGGCATCCGGGGCGTAGAGCGCGACGCGGTCGTAGTTCGCCGCCGTCGTCTGGCTGCGATCGAGCAGGGCCGCGAGCGCCGCCGCCATGTTCGGCGAATAGGACTCCTGGATCACGAAGCGGTCTTCCCAGGAATGCACGTATTCGTGGTCGGCCGGGCGCCAGACGTCGGTAATCTCGTCGGCCACGGCCGCGAAATCGTCGAGGGTCGCGATCGCGTCGCCCTCGCCGACGAGGAACGCCGCGGCGCCGTCGCCGAAATTGGCTTCGAGTCCGGAGTTCGGCGCGGCGAGCCGCACGTCGCTCGCGATGACGAGGGCGCAGCGCGCCGAGCCGGCCTTGATGGCGTCGAAGGCGGCGCGCAGCGCGATCGTGCCGGCGCGGGTCGTGCCGGTCTGGTCGCTCGTCTGGACCGCGCGCGGGAGATCGAGCACGCGGGCGACGAGGGCCGCGGCCTGCTTCTCCTGGAAAGGCAGGGTCGTCGAGGCGAAGATCAGCAGGTCGACCCGGCTGCGGTCGAAGCCGCGCAGACAGTGGATCGCCGCCGTCACGCCGAGGGTGATCGCGTCCTCGTCGTTCCAGGCGACGGACTTCTCGGGCCCGCCGTCCTTCGCCGGGCGGCCGCCGATCGCCGAGAGCGGAAGGCGCGTGCGCGGGATGTAGGCGCCATAGGACAGGATGCCGGTCATGTGATCAGGCCTCGCTGCGGACGGAGGCCGCCAGCAGCTCGGCGATCCGCTCGGCGTGCTCGTCCTGGGTCCCGAAGAGGTTCTCGAGGACCCAGGCGCGCTTGAAGTAGTAGTGGGCGAGGACCTCCCACGTGAAGCCCATGCCGCCGTGGACCTGGATGCAGCTGCGGCCGTTGCGGATCGCGGCCTCGCCGGCCGTGATCTTTGCGGCCGCGACGGCGCGCTCCACGTCGGCCACTTCGGGGGCGTCGAGGGTCGCACCGCCGTTGTAGGCGCCGGCTCGGGCGGCTTCCTGGCGGACGAACATCTCGGCCAGCATGTGCTTCACGGCCTGGAACGAGCCGATCGTGCGCCCGAACTGCTCGCGGACCTTGGCGTATTCGTTGGCGAGATCGAGGGCGCCCTCGGCGACGCCGAGCTGCTGGCCCGCGACGAGCGCGGCGCCTTCGAGTCGCAGGCGCTGCGCGCGGGCGGAGTCGGCGATCTTCTCGCCCTGAGGCAGGTCCGCGACGTGATGGACCGGCGTCAGCGGATCGAGCGGGAACTCGACGGGCTCGCCCTTCAGCGCCCGGGGATCGACGCGGTAGACGCCGTCGGCGCGCAGCACGATCAGCGCATCGATGCTCTCGAGATGCTCGACCAGATGCGGTCCGGCATCGGATCCGAGCAGATCGAGACCGCAGACGACGGTCGTTCCGTCGGCGGCGCCGTCGACGAGGCCCGCTGCGAGCTGGCTCCAGACGAGCGGTCCCGGCACGAGCCGGCGGCCGAGCTCCTCGAAGACGAGCACGCTGTCCGCATAACCCAGTCCGACGCCGCCTTCACTCTCGGGCAGTCGCAGGGAGAAGATGCCCATCTCGGCGAGCTCGCCCCAGAGCGCGCGGTCGAAGCCCTTGGTCTTCTCGAGCTCCGGGTAGCGTTCGTTCGGAACCTGGCCCTCGCAGAAGCTGCGGATGCCGTCGCGGAGCGCCTTCTGGTCTTCGGTCGGTTGGAAATCCACGATCTCTCTCCTCAGGCCTTCGCGGGGGCCGGATCTTTCGCCTGGCCCAGGATGCGCTCGCCGATGATGTTCTTCTGGATCTGGCTCGTGCCCGCCGCGATCGAGATCGAGAGCGAGTTGAGATGCCGATTCAGCAGATGCTGCGCCGGCAGGCCGGCGACGTCGGAGCGCGATAGGCCCGCGCGGCCGAGCAGCCGGAGGCCGAGTTCCGTGATCTTCTGGTAGAGCTCGGAGTAGTAGAGCTTGACCGCCGACGCGCCGACGCCGGGCACGCCCGACTCCTTCGCCTCGCAGACCGAGAGCTTCACCATCGCCCAGAGGCTCTCGAGCTCGCCCGAGAGATGCCCGAGCTCGCGGCGGAGCGCCTTGTCCTCCCAGGCCGTCGCGCCATGGCTCGTCACCTTCTGGGCGAGCCGGACGAGACCGCGCACGAAGGCCTGCAGGTTGATCATCTCCGAGGCGAAGGCCGTACCGCGCTCGAATCGGAGCGTCACGTTCGTGACCCGCCAGCCGTCGTTCTCTTTGCCGACCAGGTTCGAAACGGGGATGCGCACGTTCTCGAGGAAGACCTCCGAGAATTCGCCTTCGCCTTCGAGGGTCGGGAGCGGCCGGATGTCGATGCCGGGCAGGTTCATCGGCATGATGAGCCAGCTGATGCCCTTGTGCTTCGGCGCCGTCGGATCGGTCCGGACGAGCAGCTCGCAGTAGTCGGCGATCTGCGCGAAGGTCGTCCAGATCTTGTGGCCCGAGACGACGTAATGATCGCCGTCGCGCACCGCCTTTGTCTGCAGGCCGGCGAGATCGGAGCCGGCGACGGGCTCGGAGAAGCCCTGACACCAGACCTCGGCGCCCGAGATGATGTTGCGGATGTGCTTCGCCTTCTGCTCCGGCGTGCCTTCCGCCATGATCGTCGGGCCGCCGTGGAGCACGCCGACGAAGTTGCAGCCGACGTAGGGCGCATTCGCCTTCGCGATTTCCTCGAAGTAGATCAGCTGCTCGATCAGCGTCGCGTCCCGGCCGCCGAATTCCTTCGGCCAGTTGATGCCCGCATAGCCCGCGTCGAAGAGCTTCTTCTGCCAGCCGGTGTCGTAGGCGCGGC
>CAZFKD010000164.1:3867-8306 GCA_964519695.1 uncultured Spirochaetaceae bacterium | reverse complement strand
TGAGCCGGGTGATCGCGATCGTCTGGTCGAAGAGGCTCGGATCCTGTTTGTCGGTCTGGCCGGGGCGCAGGATGCCCGCGACGTTCGCCAGGATGTCGAGACCACCGAGCGCCTCACGCGCCGCGGCGACGACGGCCTCGCACGACGCGAGCTGCGAGACGTCGACGCGTCCGCTCGCGGCGCGCCCGCCCGCCGCCTCGATCATCTTCGCCGTCTCCTCGGCGCCGGCGGCGGCGACGTCGCAGCAGAAGACGTGCGCGCCTTCGGCGGCGAGTCGCAGCGAGGTCGCGCGTCCGATGCCCGAGGCCGCGCCCGTGACGAGCGCGCGCTTTCCGTTCAAACGATCCTTGTCCATGACGTCTGGTTCTCCCGTTGGATGGCCGGCGAGCATACCCTGCACCGCAGCCGGCTACACTCACGCCGGCCAACTGCGCAGACCCGCAGGACTCGCAGAAATGGCCGCTGGCGAAGCGGCCCGGAGAATCGTCGCCGATGAGTGAGCGTACCCCGGAAGAATCCGAGCCGAGGCGGCCCACCCCAGCCGCTTCGATCCCCGCTTCGTCGATCCAGACCATCTCGTCTGCTCCCGATGGTTCCGCCGCGCCGGGCCCGCGCTACGGAGAGGGCGATACGTCCTACCGCGCGGCCGGGGGCCGCGAGGGCCTGACGCGCCTCGTCGACGCTTTCTACCGCCACATGGAAGAGCAGCCCTTCGCGGTCGGGATCCGCCGCATGCATCCGCGGGATCTCACGGTGGCGCGCGACAAGCTGACGCTCTTCCTCAGCGGCTGGCTGAACGGCCCGAGCCTGTACGCCCCGAAATACGGTCCGATCCGCATTCCCTCCGCCCATGCCCATCTGCGCATCGGCGTCCGCGAGCGCGACGCGTGGCTGCGCTGCATGGAGCTGGCGATCGCCGAGCAGGGCTACGCGCCGGACTTCGCCGAGTACCTGCTGCGCGCGCTCAGCGTGCCCGCCGAGCGGGTGCGGCAGACGAGCCGCGATCCGATCGCGGGAGAAGCCGAAGAGCCGGCATGAGCGGCGCAATCGCGGATTCGCTCGCGCGCTGGCTCCCCTTCGCCCTCGCGAACGGGCTGGGCCGCTGGCTCGAGGCCTGGCTCGCGCTGCTCGATCGCGCGGCGAAGCCGCTCGCCGCCGCGCTCGCGGTCGTCCTCGTCTGCACCGCCTTCGAGCTCTGGCGCCCGGCGGAGCGGGGGCAGGGCCTTCGCGGGCGTCTTCGCAACCTCGTCCATCTCTTCATCTTTCAGACGCTCGGATCCGCCGGCCTCGCGCTCTGGGTCGTCTACGGCCCCGCGCTCGCTCCGAGCCGCCACGCGCCGGGCCCGCTTCTCGCCGTCCTGCTCGTCGCCGCGAACCTCGTCGCCCTCGACTTCGCCTACTACTGGTACCACCGTGCGCAGCACCGCTTCCCGGCCCTCTGGGCGATCCACGAGCTCCACCACTCCGATGCGGCGCTCAACGCGACCACGAGCTTCCGGACCTACTGGCTCGAGCTGCTGGTCCAGGCGATCGTCGTCCTGACGCCTTCGCTACTGCTCTTCGGCGACCAGGGCCCCGTCCACGGCTTGGGTATGCTGATCGGCACCTACGCCTTCCTCGTCTTCTCCCACTGCAACGTGCGGCTCTGCCTCGGCCCGCTCGCGCTCTTCGTCTGCGGCCCCCAGGTCCATCGCATCCATCATTCGCGGCTGCCGCAGCATCGCGATCGCAACTTCGCGCAGTATTTCCCCCTGCTCGATCGGATCTTCGGGACCTGGCATGCGCCGGGCCGCGACGAGTTCCCGCCGACCGGGGCGGAGGGGCTCGCCTCGGACGCGCCGTTCCGGACGGCGCTCGCGCGGCCGTTCCGGATCTGGGCGGGGCGCGGTTAGGCTGGCGCGCGGATCACTTCCTTCGCATACACGTCGATCGCGCGCCGCAGCTCCGGCATCGTCCGCCCACCGACCGGCGCGAGCGCCCAGGTCACGCCGGCGGCCTCGAGCTCCGTGAGATGGGCGCGGTAGGCGCCCGCATCGAAGGCGGGCGTCCCGATGGCGCCCTTCCAGACGATCGGGAAGAAGACGTCGAGCGGAGCGTCGCGGCCGACGCTCCGCGCATGCGCCTTCAAGTCGGCGATGCCTTCGCGCAGGTCCTCGATGCCGTCGATGTGGGCCGTTCGCCTGCGCCCACCGAGCGAGCGCGGATTCGGCATCGGCATCCAGCCCTGACAGCCTTCGGCGACGCGGCGCCGGGAGAGCTTCGAGTTGCCGCCGATCCAGATCGGGATCTCGGCCTGGGCGGGTGTGGGGTTCGCGGTATTGCCGACGGCGTCGAAATGACGGCCCTTGTGGACGATCGATCCGCCCCGCCACGTCTTGCGGAGGACCTCGAGGGATTCGTCGAAGAGGGCGTTGCGCTCTTCGAAGTCGACGCCGAGGGCGTCGAACTCCTCCTTCAGATAGCCGGTGCCGCAGCCCAGCACGAGCCGCCCGCCGGAGAGGCGATCGAGGCTCGCCGCGGATTTCGCGAGCAGGAAGGGGTTCCGATATGGAACGACGGCGAGGTTCGTCAACAGCTTGATCCGCCGCGTCGCGGCGGCGGCGAAGGAGAGCGAGACGAAGGGATCGAGGGCGTCGTGACCGCCGGCGGCGAGCCAGGCGTCGCTCGGGATCGGATGTTCGGTGACGGCGACGATGCCGAAGCCCGCGTCTTCGGCGGCCTTCGCGACCTCGCCGACGGCGTCCTGGGTCAGGAACTCGGGAATCAGGGGATGGATCATGAACGGAAGGCCGAGGGCGTGCTGCATGGGTATGGCTCTTTCGCTGGAGGTGGGATGATGCGCAGGGGCACGTTATCGCGCGCGTTCGCTTCGCACCCGGCACGCGTCGCAGGCCTGATCGACCGGCCGGGGGCGGTACAGATCGTGCCGGAGGCGCGCGAGCGCGTGCTCGAGCGGATCCGCCGCGAGATCGCAGCAGGCGACGAGGCGGGGGCGCTGCGCATCGCGCGCGAGCTCGAGCGGCGCTTCGACGCAGCGCAGGCGCGGCGGGCCGAGATCGGCCGCCGTGCGGCGGGGCGTCAGGGATAGACGACCTCGCCGTCCTTCGGGACCACGATCTCGCCCTCGTAGTCGTTCGCGACGAGCGAGCGCACCTGCAGCTCGAAGAAGGGCGGCGGGCGCAGGCGGACGAGCACGAGCCGCTCGGCCTGCGCTTCCCGCGCGAGCTTGCCGACGTCGAGGATCGACGTATGGATCTTCGCCTCGAGCGCGAGGCGTTCGGGATTCGGGACCTCGGCGCCGGTGCCCGCGAGCTCTTCGGGGGTCGGGAGATAGGCGGCTTCGTGGACGAGGACGTCGGCATTCGCGGCGAAGCTCGCGAGCGTGTCGCGGCCCCAGCCGCTGCCGGAGACGACGACGCGATGCTCGCCGGTCGTGAAGCGCCAGGCGAGGGTCGGGAGCGGGCCGCCTTCGAGCGCCCGGGCCTCGAGGCGCAGGCCGCCGACGTCCTCCGCATGTCCGTCGCCGACCTCGACGGCGGCGAAACGGCCGCCTTCCGCCGGAAGCGCGAGCGCGGCGCCGAGCGCTTCGCGGCCGGCAGCATGCGCGGCCTCGAGGCCCTCGACGAGCGCGCGTGTTCCGACGGGGCCGACGATTCGCAGCGGCGCCGCACGACCCGAGAGCCAGCCGGTATGGACGAGATCGTCGAGGCCCATCGTGTTCTGCGGCAGCAGGTTCGTGAGCAGGACGATCGCCGGCTGGTCGACGGGGATCTTCGCGCTGCGGAGCGCTTCGGGCAGGCCGCGGCCCGCGTCGACGAGGACGACGTGCTCCCCGTGGACGATCGCGGTCGAGGGGCCGAGCCGCTCGGGGTTCTCGTATTCGTTGCCGGTGCCGAGCGCGACGACTTCGAGCTCGATCGCGGTCCGCCGATCGAGAGGCGCGACGATCTCCGCCATCTCGGCCGCGCGCCAGAGCACGCCCGCGCCGACCCACGCGAGGATCAGGATCCCGATGATCAGTCCCAGAAAGAGAAGCTTGCCGTCCATCGCGAAGCGCTCCGTGGCTCGTTCGCCCTTGCAAGGTCGCAGGGGCTCAGTCGAAGACGACCGTCTTGTTGTCGTTCACGAGGATCCGTCCCTCGAGATGCCAGGCCACCGCCCGCGAGAGCACGGTCCGCTCGACGTCGCGTCCCTTGCGGATCAGGTCTTCGGGGGCATCTCGATGGGAGACGGGGACGACGTCCTGCTCGATGATCGGCCCCTCGTCGAGATCGACGGTCGCATAATGCGCCGTCGCACCGATCCGCTTGACGCCGCGGCCGTAGGCCTGGTGATAGGGCTTGCCGCCCTGGAAGGCCGGTAGGAAGGAGTGGTGGATGTTGATGATCCGCATCGAATAGGCCCCCAACAGGAGCGGGGAGAGGATCTGCATGTAGCGC
>CAZFKD010000164.1:0-3857 GCA_964519695.1 uncultured Spirochaetaceae bacterium | reverse complement strand
GCGCCATCACGACGAGGTCGATCGATTCCGCGCGCAGCAGCTCGATCTCTCGCGCTTCCTGCTCGGTTTTCGTCTCCGGCGTGATGGGGAAGACGTGGTAGGGGACCCCGAAATGCGACGCGATCGACGCCAGATCCGGATGGTTGCTCACGATCAGCGGGATCTCGCAGCGCAGCTCGCCCGAGCGATGACGCAGCAGCAGATCGTAGAGGCAGTGGTCCGTCTTCGAGACGAAGATCGCCATGCGCGGGACGTCGCGGTCGAGGCGCAGCGAGAAATCCATCGCGTACCTCGAAGCGACTTCCTGGAGGCCTTCTCGGAGCCGTTTCT
Source organism: uncultured Spirochaetaceae bacterium (assembly GCA_964519695.1). Lineage (GTDB taxonomy): Bacteria > Myxococcota_A > UBA9160 > UBA9160 > UBA4427 > UBA4427. The sequence goes on along the minus strand of CAZFKD010000164.1, from coordinate 3,527 downwards.
CCTCCACGAGCCTGCCGGTCGCGGAATCGGTCAGGTCGATGCGGATGCGCTGGAAGAACTTGTGGGCGAAGGGATCCGTGTGCTGGGCGGCGTCGACGATGTTGAGGCCGAGGGCGTAGAGCAGGTTCGACAGGGCCGCGACGAGGCCGGGCCGGTCGTCGCAGGTCACGAGCAGGGTCGCCAGGGACGTTTTCGAGCTGGATCTCTTCAAGGGTTCATTCTCCGGCGCGCAGCGTAGCGGAGGGCCCGGCGACCCGAGTCGCCTCGAATTCGCCTTGCTGGGCGACTCGTGGCGCTATGGCTCGTCGCCGCGGCGTCCGATACGTTCGCTGACAGGGAGAAACACTCATCTCCCGAGTTCGCCGCTGTCCATTCATGGGGGATGGAATGCGGGAGCGGCCCGGAGGGGCGGCGACGGCGGCCACCCGAGCCCGGGAGCCTGGCATCCGCTTTGGGGCGGATGCTCATCCATACCATGCCGACTTTGGGAGGTACGAATGGACCAACGTAGCACTACGACGAGTGAGGTGGTGGCGTCCTAGCAACGCTGAACCGTTTCGTCGAATACGCTAGGTGCTGCGTGGGACGCAGGTTCCCAACGCCGCCGACCCTGGGAACGCGGATGTCGTAGGCCGCCACGGGGGCATGGTCTTCGGATGCATGCCCCGTTCCCAGGGCCTTTGCGTATCCGGGCCCGACCGGACGTCCCGATCCCTGCCGCGCGCTTCTGCGGCCTCGTTCGCGCTCTCTCGCGCGCCCCGACTAACGAATCGCCAGCGGATTGATCGGTGAGCCGACGGCCCCCGTGATCGGGAGCGGCGGCGCCGTGAACAGGAACGCATGGCGCCCGTCCTCGGCGCAGGCGTGCGCGAGCCGGTCGAGCGCGAACATCTCGCCGAAGAGGACGCCCGTATTGCGCAGGCAGATCATGTGGAGCGGCGCGATGCAGTCCAGCGCCTCGGAGGGCGAGACCTCGACCGCCGCGGTGTCCGAACAGATCGCCGCGACCTCCCGCTCGTAGATCCAGCCCGCGCAGTGCACCGAGAGGCCGGGCGCGGGGCCATCGACGTAGCCCGCCCAGCTGCCCTGCGCGAGGCAGCGCGTCAGCATGCCCGTTCGCACGATCAGGATGTCGCCGGATCCGATCGCGACGCCTTGCGCCTCCGCGCAGGCGTCGAGCAGCTCGGGCCCGATCGCATGGCCGTCTTCGAGCCATTCGACGCCGAGATGGCGCGGAAGATCGAGCAGGACGCCGCGTCCCACGACGCCGTTCCGGATCGCGTCGATGCCGTTCTTCGCCGCCCCCTGGCCCGTCACGAGCCGGATGTCGCGGTCGTTGTACATCTTGCCGTCGTAGAAGGCGTGGGCGAGCGAGTCCCACTGGGTTCCGCATTGGAGCGGCATCGTCACGGCGTCGTCCGAATAACGGAATCCGCCCGGGAAATGGTCCTGGGCGCCGGCCAGGGCGTCGCCGCCATGGGTCAGCATGTAGTGGATCGGGTTGTGGCGCCCGGCGGCGCCCGTCTGGGGGCCGTTCTGGTCGAAGGGCAGGGCGCACGAGAGGACCTGCCCGAGCCGGGGGAGCGCGGTCGCCGCGAGGATGCGCTCCGGCGTGATGAAGTTGAGCGTGCCGAGCTCGTCGTCGGCGCCCCAGCGGCCCCAGTTCGAATAACGGCGGCCCCATTCGCGGACCGTGTCCTGATCGATCCGCACGCTCATCGTGGGGCGCCTCCGTCGCCCCGGCTGGCGCCGCGCATCGCGGCCTCGACCTGCGCGACGTCCTCCGGCACGTCGACCGGGATGCTCGTCCAGCCCTCGATCTCGGCGACGCGGATGCGGTGGCCGTTCTCGAGGGCGCGCAGCTGCTCGAGCTCCTCGGCCTGCTCCGCGGGCGAACGCGGCCATTTGACGAACTCGAGCAGGAAATCCCTGCGGTAGACGTAGAGGCCGACGTGCTGGAGCGGCGCGATGCCCGTGTCCTTGCGGCGGAACGGGATCGGCGCGCGGGAGAAGTAGAGGGCGAAGCCTTCCCGATCGACGACGACCTTGACGCGATTCGGATCGTCGTAGGCGGCGGGCTCGGCGCGGTGGACGATCGTCGACATCGAGGCCGGCGGGCGCCCGGACTCTTCGCAGAGCAGCGCATCGACGGCGGCGTCGACGACGAAGTCCGCGATCAAGGGCTCGTCGCCCTGGACGTTGACGATGACGTCGTGGGCGTGCCGGGCGGCGACCTCGGCGAGGCGATCGGTGCCCGTCGGATGATCGGGGGAGGTCATCTCGACGTCGGCGCCGAAGGCGAGGCAGGCCTCCCGGATGCGCTCGTCGTCGGTCGCGATCGCGACGGCGTCGATGCGCTTCGCGCGGCGCGTCCGCTCCCAGACGTGCTGGATCATGGGCTTGCCGGCGATGGGCGTGAGGGGCTTGCCGGGGAAGCGGGTCGAGCCGTAGCGGGCGGGCAGGATGGCGAGGACCGTCATGGCGGCATCCTAACCGAATCGAGCCCCCGAAAGCGCTGCGGCGGCGTTGGAGAGGCCTGCGGGTTGCCGCCCGCCTGCCGGCCGGCTGCCGCTCGCCTCCCGGCGCAAGCGGTGAGCGCGGTCCGAGGCGATCGGCCCGGCGGGTGATGGATCGTGCCCGGACGCCGCGGTGGGATCTCCCGTTTCGTGCCACCCGGAGGCCGGACTTTGCCGGGGAAGTGATATTCGAAGGGCGCGGCCTGCGTCTCCCCATCGGATCCGGCGCGGGTTTTCGAGGGCGCGGACCCGCGCGCTCCCGGTAGAATGCCGGCTTGGAGAGGAGGCCCCCATGCAGTCCGCCGGGTCGCGACGCGACGCATGCGTCAGGGGTGCGCGCTCGACGGGCTGCCGAGGCTCGGCGTTTCGCGCTTGTCTGCTCACTCCGCCGACTGCGCTCTTTCTGTTCGCAGGGATCGCAGGGTTCGCGTGTTTCGCGCCTTCGGCCCGCGCCGCCCAGCCGCCGATCGTCTACCACTCGTCGCTGCCCGACCACTCGAACCCCGGCATCCACGCCCTCGCATCGGGAACGACCGATCTCGAGCTCTGGCTCGCGATCGGATCGGTCGCGAGCGAAGGGCCCGGGCAGACGGTGTGTGTCGACGGCGGGGGCGACGAGATCTGCGGCTTCACGGTCGCGATCGAGGCGAGCGGCGGCGTCTCGATCGTCGAGTTCTGTCCCAACGGACAGTGTGCGCAGGGCCTCGTCCATCACGTCGATCCCGCGACGGGCATCCTGCGCATCAATCGCCTCGGTCCGGCGATCGACGCGGCGAGCTCGCCCTTCTCGATCGGCCGGCTCCGGGTCGCAGCGATCGATGCAGGCGAGCTGCGGGTGCGCGCGGATAGCGAGGCGGTCTCGGCGCGCCTCCAGATCCTCGGCGTGCGCGACACCGGACCGCTCGCGCTCGCCTTGCCGGAGCCCGGGACGGCCGCGGGGCTCGCGCTCGGCATCGGAATTCTCGCGTCGGCGGCGCGGGCGCGGCGGCGATCGCGCGGCGCCGCCAGGTG
>CAZFKD010000163.1:0-8344 GCA_964519695.1 uncultured Spirochaetaceae bacterium | reverse complement strand
GCGCGCGTCCCGAGATAGGGCCCGATCAGGTTCACGTCCTGGATGCGCCGGAAGATCTCGGGCGGCGTGTTCTCGAGCGTACCGACGTGGAGCGCGGCGGCGTTGTTCACGAGCCCGTCGATCCGCCCCTCGTTCGCCTCGATGCCTGCGACGACCCGCGCCCAGTCCTCTTCGCGCGCGACATCCAGTCGCTCGAAGCGGGCCGGCGACCCAATCCCCTTGGCGACCGCCTCGCCCGCCTCGCAGAGCACGTCGCCGATCACGATCCGGGCTCCGGCCGCCGCCAGCCCTTCGGCGATCGCCTGCCCCACGCCCCGCGCGCCCCCGGTCACGACGATCACCCGATCCCGCAGCTCGATCATCGAAGTGCCCTCCCGTCGCCTGCGACGCTAGCAGGCAGACGGGCCGCGGAAAGGCGCTCGCTCCCCGGTCGATCCGGGTTAAGCTCGCCGCTGATCTCGGCGGGATGAACCGAGATCGCAGAGGTCGTCGATGGGCCGCTTTCCGTTCGGCATCGCCCGGGGCTGGTACCTGCTCGCCTACGCCGAAGAGGTCGCACGCGAGACGGTCCTGTCTCTGGATCGACTCGATCGGTCGCTGGTCGTCTTTCGCGGGGCGTCGGGCGAGGTGCGCGTCCTCGACGCCCATTGTCCGCATCTCGGCGCCCATCTCGGAGTCGGGGGCCGCGTCGTCGGCGACACGCTTCAGTGTCCTTTTCACGGCTGGCGATTCGGCGGCGACGGCGTCTGCGCCGCGATCCCCTATGCGAAGCGGATCCCGGGCGGAGCGCGGACCCGTTCGTATCCCGTCGCCGAACGCAACGGAATGATCTTCGTCTGGTACGACCCCTCGGATGCCGCCCCGGATTTCGAGATCCCGCGGCTCGCGGAATGGGGCGACCCGGAATGGCTCGGGGCGTGGCTGTCCTTCGAGTGGACGGTGCGGACCCATCCGCAGGAGATGGGCGAGAACGGCATCGACTGGCCGCATTTCGAGACGATCCATCGCATCCCCGCTCCGTCGGACCGGCGCTGGGAATTCCGGGACCACGCCTACTGCTGGCAGGTCGGCGGGACGAAGCCCGCCGCGGCGCTCGCGAGCGGGCAGGACGAGATCCTGATGTACGGCGAGAACTGGGGCCTCGGATACAGCTGGCTCCGGCAGTGGGGCCACTACGAGACCGTCGTCGTGACGGGCATGACGCCGATCGACGCCGAGACGACGCATGTCCGCATGGGCGTGCTCGGCCGGATCGGCCGCTCGCCCTCCCCCGCGGTCCGAGCGGCGTTCGAGGCCTACATGCAGGAGCATGCGAGCTTCGCCGAGGCCGACTTTCCGATCTGGGAGAACAAGCGGTACCGGGAGCGGCCGCTGCTCTGCGACGGCGACGGTCCGATCGCCGAATACCGCCGCTGGGCGGCCCGATTCCATCCCCAACCAAGTCCGGGAGCCCCGACCGAAGCATGAACGCCGCCGACGAAGCCCTCGCCCACGCCCACATCCAGTCGCTGCTCTCCCTCTACTACCAGGCCCTCGACGCCGGCGACCTCGATCGTCTCAAGCGCGCGGTCATGGCGGAGGACGCGACCTGGAAGGTCGTCCAGGTCGCTTCGATCGGACGCGTCGAGGATTCGGCCTCGGGCCGGGGCGCCGTGCTCGACTGGTTCCGCAAGATGCTCTCGGGCGGGGTCAGCATGAGCGAAGGCAACGTCCTTCATTATCTCAGCACCCACGTCATCCGCGTCGAGGGCGACCGCGCGAGCTCGACCAGCCATCTCCAGGCCGTCGCGACCGACTCGCGCCAGATCCTCGCGACCGGCGTCGCCGAGGCCGAACACGTCCGCACGCCCGAGGGCTGGCGCATCCGGCGCTACACCGTCACCGAACGCATCACCGACGACGACATGCGCGCCCTCGAACGGACGCTCGGCCTCGTCGTCCAGGCCCGCTAGCCCCGTGCGAAAGGAGTCCTCCATGTCGACCTGGCGACCGCGACGTTCCTCGGGCAGCCGTTTCTCCCGCGAGGAGATGGAGGAACACTGGGCCCACTACCAGAAGGTCGCGCGGCGCTGCGGCCCGGCGGGCGACTGGACCGAGCTCTGCGACCTCTATACCGAGGACGCGACGATGATCGTCTCCGGCGGCGTCAAGGTCGGCGGGCGCGAGGCGATGAAGCGCTGGTACCACGAGGCCCTCGGCGAGGAGCCGATGCGATCGCTCCACTACTACCCCGTCGAGTGGTACATGATCGACGAGCATCGGGGCTGGCTCTCCTGCCAGTTCTGGAACCGCATGGCGGATCCCGGAGACGGGTCCATCCACGAATTCTCCTGCTTCAGCCTGCTCAAATACGCAGGCGACGGACTCTGGTCGTTCGAGGAGGACAAATTCGATCCCGGCGAGATGCAGGTCTGCCTGCAGGGCTGGCTCGATGCGAAGAAACGCTGCGGAGCGGGTCGCTGAGGCGCCGGCGGCTCGCGTAGAATCCGCGCCATGAAACCGCTCCAGGCCCGACCGGATCGTCGGATCTCTCTTCGTCTCCTCCCGCTCCTCGCCCTCGCCGTGGCGGCCCTGCCCGCGGCTAGCCGCGCGGAGCCGGACGCGGAGGCGGGCGCCGCGGCGCCGGGCTTCGAACGGACGGAGGAGCGCGCGGCCTGTGCAGACCACGATCCGCTCCGCCGGCCAATGTACGGCGATCTGCACGTCCATACGAGCTACTCGTTCGACTCCTACATCTCGAGTCAGCGAAACGATCCGGCCGCTGCCTATCGTTATGCGCGCGGCGAGACGATCGTGCTGCCCGATGCCTTCGGCGAGCAGACGGTGCAGGCGCGCATCCAGCGGCCGCTCGACTTCGCGGCCGTGACGGACCATTCGGAGTTCCTCGGCCAGATCAACGTCTGTACGATGGACCCCTGGCGGCTCGGCTATTGGTGGCCGCATTGCGTGATGACCCGCGCGAGCCACTACTGGACCCAGCTGCTGGCTGCGAGCTGGTGGACGAGCCTCGGCGGCATGGCGGAAGAGGAGCCCGAGCGCTCCTTCGCCTGCAGCCTCTCCGATTGCGACGAAGCGGGGAGCGAGACCTGGCAGGCAATCCAGCAGGCCGCGGAGAGCGCCTACGACCGCTCCGAGGCCTGCCGCTTCACGAGCTTCGTCGGCTACGAGTACACCGAGTCGCCCGAAAGCTACAACCTCCATCGCAACGTGATCTTCCGCAACGCGAACGTCCCCGCGCTGCCGATCTCGACCTACGACACCGGGGCCGATTCCTTCCCCGGCCTCTGGAAGCGGCTGCGCACGCAATGTCTCGAAGCGGGCAGCGGCTGCGACGTCCTCGCGATCCCGCACAACTCGAACCTCGCGGGCGGGCTGATGTTCCGCGATCCGAGCTCGAAGGACGAGGCCGCCGAGCGCGCGTATTTCGAGCCCCTCGTCGAGCTGGTCCAGCACAAAGGCGCCTCCGAATGCCGCTACGACCGCCTCGCCGGCCGCGGCGTCGGGACATCCGACGAGCTCTGCACGTTCGAGCAGATCGCCGGGGACAACCTGCAGATGCTCGGCTCGGTCGACGGTGAGGTCCTGGCCGAGAAGGCCGTCTACGTCCCGGTCGATCGTTTCGCCGAGCGCGACATGGTGCGCAACGCGCTGAAGGCGGGGCTCGTGCTCGAGAAGCGAATCGGGGTAGATCCCTTCCGGATGGGCTTCATCGGAAGCACCGACACGCATAGCGCGACGCCCGGCGCCGCCGAGGAGGACAACTATACGGGCCATATCGGCCGGCGCGACGCCGGTCATCGCAACGTCCAGGACCATTTCTTCTCTAACGCGGGCGGCCATGCCGTCGTCTGGGCCGAGGAGAACTCGCGCGACGCCATCTTCGCGGGCCTGCGACGCCGGGAGACCTACGCGACGAGCGGAACGCGCCCGACCGTTCGCTTCTTCGCGGGCCACGGCATCGACGCGGGTCTCTGCTCGGCTCCGGACATGATCGCGCGCGCCTACGCCGGCGGCGTTCCGATGGGCGGCGAGCTTGCGACCCGCAGCGACGCCGCGCCGCGCTTCCTCGTCCATGCACAGAAGGACCCCGGCATCAGCGGCCATCCCGGAACGGACCTCCAGCGCCTCCAGATCATCAAGGGCTGGGTCGATGCCGACGGCGCGACCCACGAGCGCATCTTCGACGTCGCGGGGCGCGCGGACAGCGGCGCTTCGGTCGACCCGGAGACCTGTTCTCCGACCGGTGTGGGCGCGGCGAGTCTCTGCACGGTCTGGCAGGATCCGGCCTTCGATCCGGCCCAGTCTTCCTTCTACTACGTACGGGTGCTCGAGAATCCGAGCTGCCGCTGGAGCACGCTCCAATGCCAGGCGGCCGGCGTGAATCCCTTCGCCGAGCGCTGCGCGGCCCAGGCCGAGCAGGCGACCGCCCGTGCGGTGGCGAGCGGAGCGGCCGGCGACGTCTATGGAAAATGCTGCCTGCAGGCGGCGGACGACCCGTTCTACTCGCCCGTCGTCCAGGAGCGCGCCTGGACCTCGCCGATCTGGCTCGGGCCGAACGCCGCGGCCGACTGATCCGCAGCCGTACGCGCGAATCGATCGCGTTCGGCAGCGGCGAGTCGATTCCGGATTTCCCGCGCGGGTTCGCGAGCCGGCAATCCGCGCGCAAATTCAGTGCCCGGACGCGTTCGACGCACTTTCCCCTCGAGTTGCCGACCATTTCGAGCCCGCCCCGGCCACCGATGAAGCGACGGCCCATCTCCCTCGTGAGCGCGGCCGAATCGGGGGCCTCGCATGTCCGTCCGGATCCGCTCTCTCGTCGTCTCCTGCCTCTTCGCCGCGTGCGTCGGGACGATCGCGACGAACGCCGCAGCAACTCGCATCGAGGCGACCGCCGCGACCTTCATCGGCACCCCGCTCGAGGTCCTGCTCACGGTCGACGATGCGATCGACCCGGGCAAGCTCGTCCTGACCCTCGAGGTCACGGGCCCGAGCGGTACCCTCGCCGACCTCGTCGGATTCCTGACCCACGTGAACGACGAGAGCCTCCTTTCCGGCCTCTCGGTGACCGGTGAATTCGTCGGCCGTGTTCGGGCGCGCGCCAACGAGATCGGCGGGCCCGGCGGACGGTCGCCCTGTTATTGCGATCTCGGCGTCGTCCTCGGCACGCCGGGCATACTGATCGACGACCTGCGCGCGGTGACCTTCACGATCGCCCACGCAACGCGGGCGCTCGACGCCTCGTTCCTGTTCGGCCGGAGCTTCGGGATCGACGCGACGAGCGTCGGCCCGAACCGCAATCAAACGAGCCGGCTCGTCGGAACCCTGCCCATCCCGGAGCCCGGCACGGCGCTGCTCCTGGGGCTCGGGCTCGTGGGCCTCGCCGGGACACGCCCCGCGCGCATCCGCTGAAGCCTCCGGCCGGACGAATCCGGCCGGGTTGCCGGATGCCGCGGAAGAGCGCGATGGACGCTCGCCGGACCGCAGGGCCCTCGAGCGTCCCCTAACGCAGCTGACCCCGTCCGCCGTCGGCGAGCACGAGGGATCCAGTCACGTATCGAGCGGCATCGCTCGCGAGGAAGACCGCCACGGGGCCGACGTCTCTTTCGGCGTCGCCGACGCGACCGAGCGGGATCTCCGAGAGGATCTTCGCCGCCCGTTCCGGATTCGCCGCCGACCAATCCGCCCAGGCTGGCGACTGCGTCTGGGGCGAGAGGGCATTGACGCGGATCCCATCCCGCCCCCATTCGCACGCCACCGTCCGGGTCAGGCTCCGGATCGCCGTCTTCGTCGCCGCATACAGAGCGAAGCCGGAAGTATCCGTCTTCAGCATCACGGACGACACGATGTTGATGACGCTGGCCCCGCGCCCGAGATGGGGCCGCGCTGCCTGCATGAAATTGAAGCTGCCGAGGAAGCCCGTCGCGTAGACCGTCTCGAGGCTCTCGTCGGTCACCTCGAGAATCGGCTGTCCGATCACCTGATGCGCGTTGTTGACGAGCACATCGAGCCGGCCGAAATGCCGCACGGCCGCCTCGACGCATCCGCGGGCATCCGAGGGCGAGACGACGTCGCCGCCGAGACCGATCCCGCCGATCGCGGCCGCGGCCTGCTCTGCTCGAGCGACCTCGCGCTCGACGAGCGCGACGCGCGCCCCCGCCATCGCCCGCGCGATCCCGAGCCCGACGCCCTGCCCCCCGCCCGTCACGAGCGCGACCTTCCCGCTCAGCCGATTCATCGCAGGTACCCCCGCCCGCCATCGAGCATCAGCGTCGTCCCGGTCAGGAAATGAGCGTCGTCGCTCGCGAGGAAGACCGCGCCGGGGCCGACGTCGTCGGCCGGATCGCCCAGGTATCCGAGCGGAATGCTGTCGAGGATCGTCTGGAAGGCCTCGGGATTCCGAGCCCCCCAATCTTCGAACGACGGGCTCGTCGCCAGCGGAATCAAGGCGTTGACCCGGATGCCGTCCTTCGCCCATTCCATCGCAGCCGTACGCGTCAGGCTGCGCAGCGCCTCCTTCGTCGACGCGTAGAGCGCGAACGTCGCGGTATCGGGCTTGAGACCCGTCGCGGCTCCGACGTTGATGATGTTGCCCCCGGACCGGGCGAGCAGCGCATGACAAGCCTGCATGCAGCGAAGCGGGCCCGCGAATCCGCTGTTCCAGTCCCAGCGCGCATCGTCCGGGCCGAGCTCGTCGAAGCGGCCGACACGCGCGTCGTAGGCCGCGTTGACGAGACAATCGAGGCGGCCGTACTCGCGCTCGATCCGCGCGACGACCGCGCCGATCTGCGCCCGATCCGTCATGTCGGCCTCGAGCACGAGCCCGTCGCCGATCGCGTCCCGGACCCGATCGAGCTTGGCCCCGGTCCGCCCCGTCAGGACGACGAACGCCCCGGCCCGTCCCATCGCCAGCGCGATCCCGCGCCCGACGCCCTGTCCTGCTCCCGTCACGAGTGCGATCCGTCCTTCGAGCCCCAACCTCGCCCCCTCCTGCGCGGGCACGATAGAAGACGCCGTCGAACACGCCACGAAGCGTTACCGTCTCCTCGGACCCAGGCAGCAGGAGGCAGGAAGATGGCGGACTGGCATGCTCTCGAGGCACGGATCCGGATCATCGAGGACACCGAGGCGGTCAAGAAGCTGATGGCGCGCTACTGGCGCTGCCTCGACGACAAGCTCTGGGACGAGCTCCCGACCTGCTTCACCCCGGACGTCGTCGCCGACTACGGCCAGCCCGGCTGGCGCTGCGAAAATCGGGACGCGCTCGTCGAGTTCCTGCGCGAGAACGAGGGCGCTCCGGAGATCCGCATCAGCCATGGCGGGATGAATCCCGAGGTCGAGATCGAGAGCGCGACTGCCGCCTCCGGCATCTTCAAGCTCCACGATTGGGTCGTGATCGGAAGCCATACCCGGATGCGCGGCTTCGCGCAGTATCGCATGCGCTTTCTCAAGACCGCCGAGGGCTGGCGGATCGAGCGGCTCGACTTGCGCTACCGCTATCGCGAGGACCACGCCGTCTTCATCGACGGACGGCCGGCCTGGACGACGCCCGCGCTCGAAGGGCGCGGCTGAACGGCGCGAACTCGGCGCGCCGGACAGCGCGCCCGATAGGCCGATCCGGGCGCGCTCGCCGGCTCAGGCGACCTTGGCCGTGAGGATCGTGAGCTGCCCGCCCCCGTACCCCTCGATTTCGACCCGCACGTCGAATCGATCGCACGCCTTCGCGACGACCGCTTTGGCGTCGGCAGCGAGCGCCGCGAGATTCGGTGCCACCTCCGTCCAGCGGACGTGCGGCGCGCCATTGACGCAGAGTACGCCGGCGAGAATGTTCGCGACCTCGCGGAATGCGTCCGTCAGGTTCGCGTTCAGCTTGCCCTCTTTCACGCAGTCCTGCGCCGCGCCGACCGGCACCATCGCGAGCGCCGCGCCGAGGAATGCCGCGAGCTCGAAATCGACCTGAATGAGCGCCGCCAGCTTGTCGTCCCGGGTCAGGTAGCGGGCCGTCAGGGCCGTGTCCTTGAAGAGCTGACCGGCCTCCTGCTCAATGAAGACGATCGGCAGGAAGACCGCAATGGTGGTCAGCGTGGACGCTAACACCGCGCCCCAAACCTCGCGGGCGCCGTCATAGGCGGCCAGAGCCTTGGACTTGCCCATTTGGCGGTGCCGGTAGATATTTTCCAGCGAGACGATGGCATTATCCACCACCATGCCGACCGCGAACGCCATGCCGGCGAGACTGATCACGTTGATCGTCCGGCCGAAAAACTGCATCACTAAGAAGACGCCGACCATGGAAATTGGGATCGCCGCGGCCACAATCAGCGTGCTCGAAAAATTGCGCAGGAAA
>CAZFKD010000162.1:7711-8373 GCA_964519695.1 uncultured Spirochaetaceae bacterium | reverse complement strand
GGGAACCCGCACGCCGCGCAGGGAGAAGGAGTTCGTGCGCTCGCCGCCGAGCGTATGCACGGGCCGGATCTCGACGCCGGGGGCGCCCGTCGGGACGAGGAACATCGTGAGCCCGCGATGGGGGCGGTCCTGCTGGCTCGTGCGGGTCAGCGTGAAGACGTACTGGGCTTCGTGGGCGGTCGTCGTCCACATCTTCTCGCCGTCGAGGATCCAGTCCTCGCCGTCCCGGCGCGCCTGGGTGCGCGCGGCGGCGACGTCGGAGCCGGCGCCCGGCTCGCTGTAGCCGAGCGCGACGAGGATTTCGCCCTGCGCGATGCGCGGGACGAGCTCGCGTTTCTGAGCCTCGGTGCCGAGGGCCATCAGCGTATGGCCGATGAAGCCGTTGTTCATGAGGCCGAACCAGGGGAAGCCCGCCTTCGAGAGCTCCCAGTAGAGCGCGAGGATCTCGTACGGACTCCGCCCGCCGCCGCCGATCGCCTTCGGCCAGCCCGCCGAGACCCAGCCGTGGGCGGCGAGCTTGCGGTAGAGCGGCCAGTCGTGGCCGCCGCCTTCGCGGCGCTCGCGCTCGGCGTCTTCCGCGCTGAACTCGCGGCGCAGGAAGGCGCGGATCTCGTCCCGCACGCGATCCGCCTGCGCCCCGAGCCGGAAGTCGAGGCCCGAAG
>CAZFKD010000162.1:388-7701 GCA_964519695.1 uncultured Spirochaetaceae bacterium | reverse complement strand
GGCGCGAGTCATCGATTCGGCATCGCGTGTGCGGCCGAGCAGAGACGCCGCGACCCGCGCGCGCTCCTCGCGCGTTCCGCCCGCGGCGAGCGGCCAGGCGAAGGCGCGGCGATAGGCCATCTGGATGTCGTACTCGAGCGAGAATCCGTAGCCGCCGTGGGTATGCAGGGAGACGCTCGCGGTCCGCTGGGCCGTCTGGCCAGCCCAGACGAAGGCCATCGAGGCGAGGACGGCGAAACGATCGGGCTCCGCGTCGCGCGCCCAGGCCGCCTCCCAGCAGAGCAGCTCGGCGCCGTCGACGCGGGTCGCACAATCGGCGAGCGGATGCGCGATCGCCTGGAAGCTCCCGATCGGCACCCCGAACTGGACGCGCTCCTTCGCATACTGCGCGCCCTGCTCGAGCGCCGCGCGCGCGAGGCCGACGAGCGCGAAGGCCGTCAGCAGCTTCCACTCCGCGAGTCCGAGCGCGAAGGCGGCAACGGCCGTCTCGCCCCGGGCGAGCACCCGTCGCGCTCGCCCCTCCGCGGCGCCGAGCGTCCAGAACGCGTGCGCCCCGGATCCGACCTCGACGACCCGGGGCGGCCGCTCGCCCGCGACCGTCTCGTAGAGAACGAGGTCCTCGCCTTCGAGCGCGAGCACGCCGTCGACGACGGCGCCCGCCGGCACGAGGATCGCCTCCCCCGCCGAAGCCGACGTCCCGGCGACCGCCTCCGTTCGGGTCGGCGCGAGCGAAAGCAGGACCTCGCCCGCCGCGATCCGCGCGGCGAGCGCGTCCTCCGTTCCGAGCGCGGCGATGATCCGGCCCGCGGCAGCGGCCTCCGAGAAGGGCACCGGCGCGAGCGCCCGCCCGGAGCAGCCCGCCACGAGACCGAGCTCGAGCAAGCCGAGCCCGAGGCCACCGTTCGCCTCGGGCATGCCCATCGCCGTCGCACCGAGCTCGACATAGCGCGCCCAGAGCTTCGGCGAGTGGCCCAGCGCCTCGCATTCGCGGACATCGCCCGATCGGCATTCGCGGGCGAGCAGGTCGGAGAAGGTCTGGACGAGGATCTGCTGGGACTCGTCGAGCGCGAGGTTCATCGGGTTCATCCTTCCCGGATTCCGGTTCGATCGGCGGCGTCGGACGAGCCTTCGCGCCTTCGAAGGCCCGCATCCGCGTACTTTGATCTATAGGTTCGGGCGCGCCCAGCTGCCAGCCCGCGGCGGGGCGCCGAACGAGGAGAACGATCCGATGGGTTCAAGCATGGCCAAGCCGGCGCTCGACGTCGGCCTCGTCTCCGCCGACGCGGCGCCCCTGCTGCGCTTCTATGAAGGCGTCGCCGGCTTCGAGCGGCTGCCGGAGATCGCGCTGCCCGGGATCGGCACGATCCATCGACTCGCCTGCGGACAGAGCATCCTGCGCGTGATGGTCCCCGCGACGCGCCCCGAGCCCCCCGATGGCGCGTCATTCTCCGGCCGGACCGGCATTCGCTACCTGACGATCGAGGTCGTCGACATCGACGCCGCCGTCGAAGCGGTTCGTGCGCTCGGCGGTGCTGTCACCCTCGCGCCCTTCGAGCTGCGCCCCGGACGACGCGTCGCCCAGGTCGCCGATCCCGACGGCAACATGATCGAGCTCGGCCAGGGCTGAGGAGGCGCCATGATCGAATACGACCCGTTCTCGGATGCCGTGATGCGCGACCCCTGGCCCTACTACGCCCAGCTCCGGCGCGAGGCGCCGGTCTTCCATCACGAGAAATACGACGCCTGGTTCCTCTCGAAGTTCGAGGACATCCGCGCGTGCACGACGAACGACGTCTTCACCGCGGAGCGCGGCGTCACCCCCGAGATGGTGCTGCTGAAGGCGCCGCCGCCGCCGGATCCGGTCTTCTCGATGCTCGACCTGCCCCGCCAGCGCGACTACCGGCGGATGTTCGTGCCGCGCTACACGAAGAACGCCGTCGCGGCCCTCGAGCCCGCGATCCGCGCGAAGACCCGCGCCCGCCTGCGCCCGCTCGCCGAGCGGGGCGGCTTCGACGTCTATCGCGACCTCGCCGACCCGGTGGCGACCGAGGTCATCGCCGAGCTGGCCGGCCTGCCCGCCGACGAGGCGTTCGAGATGCGCGCGCAGATCGCGCGCTATTTCGTCCGGCAGCCCGGCCAGATCGGGACGACCCCGGAGAACGAGGCGGCGAGGCTCGCGATCGTGACCCGCCTCGCCGAGATCGTCGTCGCAAAGATGGAATCCGGGGATCACGCGGGCGACGATCATCTCTCGGTCATGCTGCGGACACCCGCCGAAGGCGCGCCGCTCTCGATCGGCTCGATGGTCGCGACGCTCTATACCTGGCTCGTCACCGGCGTCGAAGTCGTCCCGCTCTCGGGCGCGAATACCATCCTGATGCTCGCGCGGCATCCGGACCAGCGCCGCAGCCTCGTCGCCGATCCCGGGCTCATCCCCTTCGCCTACGACGAGTCGCTCCGCTACGACCAGCCGACGAACCTGCTCGGACGCTTCGTGAAGGAGCCGGTCCTGATCCGCGGCGCGAAGCTCCAGCCCGGCCAGGGCGTGATGTTCCTCTGGGCCTCGGGCAACCGGGACGAGGAGGAGTTCCCCCGCGCAGACGAATTCGACATCACCCGCCGCCCGCCGCGCAGCCTCTCCTTCGGCCACGGCGCCCATAAATGCATCGGCGAGCATCTCGGCCGGCTCGAAGGCCGGATCCTGCTCGAGGAGATCCTCGCCCTCGCGCCCGAGTACGCCGTCGACGAAGCCGGCGTCCGGCGCACCTACGGCGAATTCCTGCACGGTCATCACGTCATGCCGATCGAATTCACGCCGCGGAGCCTGTAGCATCCGGCCTCACGCCGACGGCCGCGGATCCGCCTCGCCGAGCGCGGGATCACCGGATCCGCCGCCGATCCCTTCACCCCCAGCCCTCCGGAGGCCCGACATGAGCGAATCCCTCTACGACATCCCGGTCCAGAAGATCGACGGAACCCCCGCCACCCTCGGCGAGCACAAGGGCAACGTCCTGCTCGTCGTGAACGTCGCCTCGAAATGCGGGCTCACGCCCCAGTACGCCGGCCTCGAGAAGCTCCACGAGAGCCTGCAGGGCCGCGGCTTCTCCGTCGTCGGCTTCCCCGCCAACGATTTCGGCGCCCAGGAGCCCGGCACGAACGCCGAGATCCAGCAGTTCTGCACGACGAATTTCGGCGTCCAGTTCCCGATGTACTCGAAGATCCAGGTGACGGGCGACGACAAACATCCGCTCTACCGCCATCTGACGAGCGCCCAGCCGAAGACCGCGAACCGCGACGCGATGGAGAAGCAGCTGACGGGCTACGGCATGACGCCGACGCGCGCGCCCGAGGTGCTCTGGAACTTCGAGAAGTTCCTCGTCGATCGCAGCGGCCAGGTCGTCGGCCGCTTCGCGCCGGATACGGCGCCCGACGCCGAGCCGCTGCTGCAGGCGATCGAGAGCGAGCTCGCGAAGCACTGAGCCCGAGGTCGGCGACGCGCGTCCCAGGCCGCCGCGCGGCCATCTTGGGTCAGGCGCCTAGATCAGTCCGGGATCGGTGCCCCCGTCGACCGGGAGCGCCACGCCCGTCAGGTAGTTGGCGGGCTCCGAGCAGAGGAAGGCCGCGATCCGGCCGAAATCGCTCGGACGCCCGCCGCGCCCCGCCGGCAGGGCCGCGAGGTAGCGATCCATCCCGTCGCCAACGAGGGATTCGAGCCGCTGCGTGACCTGGTTGCTCGGCAGGATCGAGTTGACCGTGATCCCGTCGGCGATCACCTCGCGGGCCAGCGTCTTGAGATAGGCGGTCAAGCCGGCGCGGGCCGTATTCGAATGGACCATGTTGGCGAGCGGCGCGCGGACCCCGCCCGACGTGATCGCGAGGATCCGGCCCCAGCCCTGCGCCCGCATGCCGGGAAGGCAGCCCTGACAGAGCTCGACCATCGCGAGCAGACAGCGGTCGAGCGACGCGCGCAGCGTCTCGAGATCGACCGAATGCGCCGGTCCCGGCGGCGGACCGCCGACGTTCGCGACGAGGATGTCGATGCCGCCGAAGCGCTCGCGGGCCCCCTCGACGAGGGCGCGGGCCCCGGCAGCGATGGCGAGATCGGCGGCGATCCCCTCGACCTGCGCGCCCGGGACGCTCCCGCGGATCTTCCCGGCGGCGGCCGCGACCCGGCCGGCATCCCGGCCGCTGAGGCAGACCCGGACGCCTTCCTCCGCGAGCGCGTGCGCCGTCGCGAATCCGAGCCCCTCGGTCGATGCGCCGACGAGGGCCGTTCGGCCCGAAATCCCGAGCTCCATCTGATCCTCCCCTGCGTGTGTCCCCGTCGACCGCCTCCGCCGGGCGCCTAGCGCCGCGGCTGCAGCGAGTCCGCCACCAGCCCGTGATGTCCCCAGTCGTCTCCGCCCGCGAACTGCCGCTCGCTCCAATCGTCCCCGCAGAGGACGCCGCCCCAGCCGATCTCGACGTCGAAGCCCGACGGCCCGTGCATGTAGAACGAGAGGATCCCGTCGTTGCGATGCCGGCCGAGGCCCGAGCTGATCGGGACGCCCGCCTGCAGCGCCCGGTCGAGCGCGCGTCCGACGCCGTCGAGGCTCGTCGACTCGAACATCAGATGCTGCAGGCCGGACGGCGGGCCGATCTGGAGCAATGCGAGGCTATGGTGGCGCGCGGTACAGCGCAGGAAATGGATGCCCCGATTTTCCGGCCCGAAGACCATGTAGTCGCTGCGCTGGAAGCCGAGCACGCCGCGGTAGAACGCCAGGGCGACCTCGATGTCGGCGACGAAGAGCACGGCATGGCCCATGCCGAGCGAGCCCGTCTCGAAGGCGATGCCCGTCGGCGAGACGAAGGGCCCGTCGATGATCGGTCCCTGGAAGAGCTCGAGGCGATGGCCGAAAGGATCCTGGACGACGGCGAGCCGGTCGACGCCGCGCACGTCGCGCTCGGCCTGCGAGCCTTCCCGGACTTCGATCTTCTCGTCGACGAGCCGCTCGACCTGCCGATCGAAGTCGCGCTCGCTCCGCAGCTCGAAGCCGAGATAGGCGAGCCCCTGCGCCTCGCCCGGATGAACGGCGAGCCGCCACTGGCGCCGATCGAGCTTCAGGTAGCAGCTCCCGTCCGCCGAGAGCCCTTCCGCGCCGGCCGTCGGGAGCGCGATGCCCTGGGGCCGCGGCCCCGGCACGATCTCGGCGGGGACGAAGCCGCAGACGCCGGTCGCGAAGGCGCGCCAGGCGACGGGATCCGGCGCAAAGACGCCCGCATAACCCAATCCGTTCCAGCCCCGATCGTCCGTTCCCATCGCTCTCCCCTCGCGCCCGTCCGGCCGACGTATCCGCGCCAGCGTACCCCGCTCCCCGATCGACGAGAAGGCCTTGATTCTCGACCCGATCGCTCCATTCTCTGCGCCTCTGCGCGCAGGAGGGCCGACCGAACCGAATGAGCCAAACCGAGATCTTCGAAGGCCCTCGCCGCCGCGCCGCCCGGATCACGCTCGCGATCCTGGTCGTCGTCAACGTGATGAGCCAGCTCGATCGGCAGATCATGAACGTCCTGCTGCCGAAAGTGCAGCAGGATCTGCTGCTCTCCGACACGCAGGCCGGGATGCTCGTCGGTTTCGCGTTCGCCGTCTGTTATTCATTCGCCGGCCTGCCGCTCGCCCGCTTCGCCGATCGCAGCAGTCGCAGCGGCCTGATCGTCGCCGCCCTCGCCGTATGGAGCGCGATGACTGCGGCCTGCGGACTCGCACGCAACTTCTTCGAGCTCTTTCTCGCGCGCATCGGCGTCGGCCTCGGCGAAGCCGGCTGTGCGCCGGCCTCGCATTCGCTCCTCTCGGACCATTTCCCGAGCGCCCATCGCGGGCGAGCGCTCGCGACCTATCAGCTGGGCGTTCCGATCGGCATCCTCGTCGGCTCGGTCGTCGGGGGATCGCTCTCCGATCATTTCGCCTGGCGATCGGTCTTCTTCATCTTCGGCCTGCCCGGCCTCGCGCTCGCCGCATTCACGTATTTCGTCCTGCGCGAGCCGCCGCGCGGCGGGTTCGACGGCCGGGCCGACCCAGGCGTCGAGCCGATCGGCGAGGTCCTGCGCTTCTTTGCGCGCCGGGCGGCCATGCGCCAGATCCTCGTCGCCGCGACGCTGCATACCCTCGCCGTCGGCGCCCAGGTCACCTTCAACTTCACCTTCCTGACCCGCGTCCACGACCTCTCGGGCACCGAGGCCGGCATCGTGATCGGCCTGCTGACGGGGCTCTTCGGCGGCCTCGGGACCTATCTCGGCGGCTGGCTCGGCGACCGCTTCGGCGCACGCGACCCGCGCTGGTACCTCTGGTGGCTCGCGCTCGGCGCGCTCGCGTCGATCCCCTTCTCGCTCGCGGCCTATCTCGTCTCGTCGGCGCCCCTCGCGATCGCCGCGCTCTCGCTCAGCGTCGTCGGCAGCTATTTCTATACCGGCGCCTGCCACGTCGTCGCGCAATCTCTCGCGCGCCCCCGCATGCGCGCGATCACGGCCTCGATCATGCTCTTCTCGATGAATCTGCTGGGCTACGGCCTCGGCCCGCCGATCGCCGGCGCGATCAGTGACGCGCTCGGGGGCGAAGATGCCCTGCGCCATGCCCTCGCGCTGATGAACGCGGTCCTGCTCTGGGCCTGTCTGCACTACGTCCTCGCGGCGCGCAGCTACCGCGAGGATCTCGCCGCCGAGGCTTCACTCACGCCCGCTGCGCGCACCGCCTGATCCGCATGGGACTGCGCGCTCCTGGCGCGGCCGGCGCGCGAACGTCAAAACGTCGACAGACCCGTTGCCTCCATGACGCGGTAGCGCCAATAGCGCAGCCACGACGAATCCTCGTACGCCGAGAACCCGGTGGTGGACTGCAATCGGTCGCCCGAATCGTCCTGCCAGAGGGCGTCGAACCAGCGGCGCACGTCCCTCGAAAGCGGACCGTCGACGGGAGACGTCAGCGCGAGGTTCGCTTCGAGATTGTAGTCATCGAGATTGCGGCGGGTCAGGTTCGCCGAGCCGAGGCACAGCCAGAACTCGTCCCCTCGGCGCACCGCGATCAGCTTGACGTGGAACTGCTCGCCGCCGGTCTGGTACCAGCGCACCTGCAAGCGCTCGCCGCCGAGGCGGCGCAGCTCGGCAGCGACGGGACGGTTGGGGATACCGTCCTTCGTATGCCCGAATGCATCCTTGTTCGGATCGAGCACGATCCGCACGGCGACCCCCCGGTTCGCCGCAGCCGCGAGCGCTTCGATGTGGCGACGGTCGGAGAGGTAGAACATGGCGAGATCGATCGAGTCGCCCGCCTTCGCTCC
>CAZFKD010000162.1:0-378 GCA_964519695.1 uncultured Spirochaetaceae bacterium | reverse complement strand
CGGCGATCGCCGCGAGCGTCGCGTCGGCGATGGCCGATTCGGTCAGATACCGCGCCCGAATCGGTCCGCCGGGCGGAGCGGCATCCATCGCCGGCGCGAAGCGCCAGCGCGGGCTCCAGCCCGAGAACTCGGCGATCGCGAGCTCGCTCTCGACGATGCTCGCGACGAGCGGCCCACGCACGAGCAGGCCCACGTTGGAGTGCGCACTGCTGGCGTCGTGGGGATTCGCGGAGGTCACGATCGCGACGAGGCCGCCGGCGCCATCGTCCGCCGCGATCAGCTTACGGTGGTTGGCCTTGAAGTTGAGCAGGCTGAGCCATGAGCGCAGCGTCACGCGCTCCGGGCCTTCGTCGAGGGGATTCGGCAGCCAGCCTCGGC
>CAZFKD010000161.1:0-8418 GCA_964519695.1 uncultured Spirochaetaceae bacterium | reverse complement strand
ACCTCTGCGGCACCCGCACCGCCCCACACGACAGCGCGCAGACCGCGCAGCTCGCTCCGCACCTCTTCCTCGAACGATTCCCGCCGGCGCAGCACGGCCATCTCGCGGCGAAGGTCGTCGACGATCGCCTCGAGCCCGGGATGGCGATCGCTCGCTCCGATGCGTTCGTGGCCGTCCATCCGCGGCGCGCCCTCTTCCGGCATTGCCGTCCGATCCCCGCTGCGCGGCCGGGCTGCCTGGACCTCCACTCCGCGCCGGGCGAGCAATCCGAAAGCCCCGCGCCCGCGCTGGACGGTCCGGGACGAGAGAATCAGCGCGTCCGGCCCGAGCGTTTCGCGGACTTGCGCCAGCGCCGCCTCCATCGTCTCCGCTTCGAAGCGCTTAATGTGCATTGGCTTCGATCCGGACCGTTCCGAGCGAGATCACCTGGACGCCCCCCGGCAGCTCTGCGTGCGAGAGCACGGCGACGCGCGGCAGGAAGCGGGAGACGATCTGTCGCAGCGGCGAACGGATGCTCTGCGTCGCGAGCAGCACGGGTCCCCGGCCATCGCTGCCGATCCCGAGCGCAGCGACCGCGCGCTGCACGCCGCGGACGAGCCCGTCGAGCGTGGTCGGATCGACGGCGAGGAACGAGCCGCTCTCGGAGCGCTGGACGACGCCGCGCAGCTGCTCCTCGAGCTCGGGCGCCAGAGTCAGCACGGAGAGCCGTCCATCGGGCTCGAGGTAGGGCCGTGTGATCGCCCGCCCGAGCCGCTCGCGGACGAGATCCGTCAGGAGGTCGGGATCCTGGATCTTGCCGGCGTACTCGGCGAGCGTGTCGAGGATCGTGGCGAGGTCACGAATCGAGACGCGCTCGGCCAGCAGGGCGCGCAGCGTCCGGTGGACCAACGAGAGGCTGACGAGGCCCGGGACGATCCCTTCGACGGCCTTGCCATTGCCTGCGGCGAACTGCTCCAGCAGGTCCTGGACGCGGCTGCGGGTCAGCAGCTCGACGGCATGCCCGCGGACGACCTCGGCGAGATGCGTCGAGAGCGCGGTCGATGCGTCGACGACCGCATAGCCCGCTGCCGAGGCGCGGTCGCGATCGCGCTCCTCGATCCAGCGCGCCGGCATCCCGAAGGCGGGATCCGTGGTCGGAAGTCCGGGGATCGGCTCCGCATCGTCGCCGGGCGAGATCGCGAGCGACCGGTTCGGGGGAATCTCGTGGGCGGCCACCTGCTCCCCGCGCACGCGGATCGCATAGCCCCCGGGCCGCAGGTCGAGGTTGTCCCGGATGTGGATCAACGGAACGATGAAGCCGAGCTCGGAGGCGAGCTGCCTCCGGGTCGCCCGGATGCGGGAGACGAGCTCGCCGCCCCGCTTCGCGTCGACGAGCGGAATGAGCCCGTAGCCGATCTCGAGCTCGAGATCGTCGAGGACCAGCGCCTCGCGGATCTGCTCCTCTTCCGTCGGCGGCGCGACGGTCGCGACCTCTGCCTCCGCGACCGGCTTGGGGATCGGCTTGCCATAGACCGAGAGCGCACCGGCGCCGACGGCCAGCAACGCGAACGGGACGAAGGGCAGCCCCGGCGCGACGGCCATGACACCCAGCATGGCCGCGACGAGCGCCATCGCCTTCGGCTGCAGGAAGACCTGGTCGCGCAGCTCGCTGGAGAGCGAATCGCCCGCTCCGGCGCGGCTCACGATCACCGCCGCGGCTGCCGAGACGACGAGCGCCGGAACCTGAGAGACCAGGCCGTCGCCGACCGTCAGGATCGTGTACGTCTCGATCGCCTCCATCAGCGGCATGCCAGCCTGGAAGACGCCGACGGCGAACCCGCCGAGCAGATTGATCACCATGATGACGATGCCCGCGATCGCGTCGCCCTTCACGAACTTCGAGGCACCGTCCATCGCGCCGTAGAAATCCGCCTCGCGCTGCACATCGACCCGCCTGCGCTTGGCCTCCGCATCGTCGATGACACCCTGGTTCAGGTCCGCGTCGATCGCCATCTGCTTGCCGGGCATGGCGTCGAGGGTGAAGCGCGCGGCGACCTCGGCGATGCGGCCTGCGCCCTTCGAGATGACGATCATGTTGATGATCACGAAGATCAGGAAGATCACGATGCCGATCGCGTAGTTCCCGCCGATCGTGAACTCACCGAAGGCCTCGATGACTCGGCCGGCGGCATCCTCGCCCTCCTCCCCGTGCAGCAGGATCAGACGCGTGCTCGCGACGTTGAGGCCGAGCCGCATCAGCGTCAGCATCAGCAGGAGCGAGGGGAATACCGAGAAATCCAGCGGCCGCTCGACGAAGAGCGCGAGCAGCAGGACCAGCAGGCCGGTGGTCAGCGAGAGAGAGACGAAGACGTCGAGCACCGCCGCCGGCACCGGCACGACCAGCAGCGCCATGATCGCGAAGAAGCCGGACCCGAGCAGGACCTGGTTGAGCGGAATCTTGGTCATGCCGCCCTCCAATGACGGCCGCGGCGGGGATCGAGCTTGTAGACGTAGGCCAGCACTTCGGCGACGGCCTGGAAGAGCTCGGCGGGAATCTCGCGATCGATCGTCGCGGTCTTGTAGAGCAGCTGGGCGACGGGCGGATTCTCGACGATCGGGATCCCGAGCGCCTCGGCCCGCGCGCGGATGCGGAGCGCGATCAGGTTGCGCCCCTTCGCGAGCACCTTCGGCGAAGCCTGCAGCGGCGGCCGGTACTGGAGCGCGACGGCATAATGGGTCGGGTTGACGACGACGACGTCGGCATCCTGGATCGCCTCGAACATCCGCCGCTGGGCCGCCTCGCGCTGGATCTGGCGGATCCGGCTCTTGACCTTGGGATCGCCTTCCCGCTGCTTGGCCTCGTCGCGGACCTCCTGCTTCGTCATCCGGAGCTTCTTCTCGAACTGCCAGTTCTGCCAGAAGAAGTCGAAGGCGGCGAAGACCGCGAAGACCGCCAGGATGATCCAGACCGTACGCACCAGGAGCCCGCCCCCGACCCGGCCCGCGTCGATCGCCGCGGCCCCGAGCAGCGAAAAGACCTCCGGCAGAGCCGGCGCGAGGGTGATCCAGAGGATCCAGACCACCACGACGAGGCGCAGGATCGACTTCGCGAGCTCGTAGACGCGGTCGAGGGTGAACATGCGCTTCAGGCCGGCGATCGGATCGAGCTTTTCGAGCTTGAAGGCGAGCGCCTCGCTCGACAGGAGCCAACCGACCTGGGCGACGTTCGACACGACGCCGACGGCCATGAAGACCAGCGCGAAGGGTGCGAGGGCGAGGCCCATCCGCAGCCCGTGATGCAGCAGCAGGGCATGGTAGTCCCCGAGGCTGTCGGGCTGGACGAGCGCCCCGGCCCAGGCCGAGCGCGCGACGTCGATCAGCATCTGCCCCAGATCGGCGCCGAGCGCCGACCCGAGCGCGATCGTCCCGGCGGCCAGCAGCACGACCGTCCCGACGTCGCGGCTCTGGGCGACCTGCCCCTTCTCGCGCGCGTCCTCGCGCTTCTTGGGCGTCGCCGGCTCGGTCTTGTCCTCTTCATCCGCCATGCGCGTCCCCGGCCATGACTCCGAACACCGTCTCCGGCCAGACCTCGATCGAGTCCTTCATCGCATGCATGAAGTCATCGGCGCCGAGGCCGACGATCAGGAAGACGAGGCCGACATGGATCGGCAGGTTGATGATCAGGA
The DNA here is from genome assembly GCA_964519695.1 of uncultured Spirochaetaceae bacterium. Taxonomy (GTDB): domain Bacteria; phylum Myxococcota_A; class UBA9160; order UBA9160; family UBA4427; genus UBA4427. The sequence goes on along the minus strand of CAZFKD010000161.1, from coordinate 4,753 downwards.
TGTTCAGCTGCGGCATCGCGCGCCCGAGCACGCCCGTCGCGACGTTCTGGACGAAGATCGCGACCGTGACGGGCGCGGCGATCTGGAACGCGACCTGCCAGACACGGCCGCCGAGTCGCGCCATCTCGAGGAAGACGTCCGTCGAGGGCAGCCCGGCGCCGATCGGCAGGAGCTCGAAGGTCGCGTCGATCCCGCGGATCAGATCGTGATGTCCGTCGATCGCGAGGAAGATCAGCAGTGCAAAGGACTCGAGCGCGAGACCGATCGCCGGACTCGAGACGCCCGTCGCGGGATCGATCGTCTGGGCGGCGCCGAGGCCGCCCTGGACCGCCAGCAGCTCGCCGAGCATCATCATCGCCGAGAAGACCAGCATCGCCCCGACACCGATCGCGAGCCCGAAGAGGAGCTCGACCGCGGCCGCCGCGACGAGATCTGCGACATCCCACTGCGCCGCGCCGATCCGGCCGACGCCCACCGGCGCGGCGACCCAGGTGATCAACAACGCCGCCATCACGCGAACGCGCGCCCCGATCGCCGGATGGCTGAAGAGCGGCCCGACCCAAAGCATCGCCAGCACCCGCACGCTCCCGAGCAGGGCCCAGAGCACGGGCATGAGCGCGAGCTCGACCGTCACGGTCCCCCCGGCCCGGCGATGATCCCCATGACCCGCCCGTTGAACTCCATCATGAGCTGCATCATCCAGGGAAAGAGCGCGCCGAACACGCCGAAGACGATCACGATCTTCGGAACGAACGAGAGTGTCTGCTCGTTGATCTGGGTCGCCGCCTGGAAGACCGAGATCGCGAGGCCGACGACGAGGGCGGCGATCAGCATCGGCGCCGCGACGATGAGCGTCGTCATCATCATGTCCTGCATGATCGTGCTGATCTGTTCGAGGCTCACCGCCTGCCCTCCGCCCGGACGAATCCCGTCACTGGAGTCCCGAAACGAGCGACGTGAGCGTCAGGTTCCAGCCGTCGACGAGCACGAAGAGCATCAGCTTGAACGGGAGCGCGATCATGACCGGTGGCAACATGATCATGCCGAGCGAGATCAACATCGACGCGATCACCAGGTCGACGACCAGGAACGGCAGGTAGATCATGAACCCGATCTCGAACGCGGCGCGCATCTCGCTGATCATGAACGCGGGCATCAGCGTCGAGATCGACACCTCGCTCTCGTCCTCGGGGATCGCACCGCCCTTCATCTCGACGAAGAGCATGAGGTCCGACTCCCGGACCTGGCGCAGCATGTAGTCCCGGACCGGCGCGATCCCCTTCGCGAGGGCCTCTTCGCCGCCGATCGTCTTCGCCATGTAGGGCGTGATCGAATCCGCATAGACCGCCTCGCCGACGGGCGCCATCACGTAGATCGTGGTCATGAGCGCGAGCCCGACGAGCACCTGGTTCGGCGGAAGCGTCGCGGTGCCGAGCGCCTGGCGCAGCAGCGCGAGAACGATCAGGATGCGTGTGAAGCAGGTCGCCATCAGCAGCAGCGACGGCGCCACCGAGATCGCCGTCAGCACGAGGACGATCTTGAGCGTGTCGGAGATCTGGTCGGGGGCGGTCGCTCCGTTGATCGTGAGCGAGAAGGTCGGCTCCGCCGAGACCGTGCCCGCACTCGCAGCGGGCGTCGCCGCCGCAGCATCACCGGCGGCCAGCAGCAAGGCGGCCGCGACGAGGCCGAGCGAGAGCGACCGGATCGACGCGCTCACCGCCCGCAGCAGCCGCGAACGGCCCGCCGCATCCGGCGCAGCGCAGTTGGGCGCGCCCGGCTGGCCATCCGCGTCCGCGGCCGGACGCGCCTCGCGGCCTTGGAGCCGCGCGATGCGCACGATTCCGGACTCGCCCGCGCCGATCAGCAGAACCTGCCCGTCGACCTCCACCAGATGAAGGTTCTGTTTCATTCCGAGCGCCGCACTGTCGACGACCCGGATGCGACCGGGCTCGCGGGCGACGATCGACGCCGGTCCGAAGCGCACGAGCAGCTGGCGAAGACAGACGATCGCGAGCAGGACCGCTCCGAGGGCGGTGATCAGCTCCATCGCCGTCTTCCTCCACCGGTAAGCATCGCTAGGACCGGCCCTTCGGACCGACCAACTCGGTGATCCGGATCGCGACCCGCTGGTCCGCGACCGAGATCTCGCCGCGCGCGATCAGGCGATCGTTGGCGTAGACGTCCGCAGGCTCGCCGCTCATGCGATCGAGCTCGACGATCGAGCCCTTCGTCAAAGCGAGCACGTCCCGCACGGGCAGGCTCGCGCTGCCCAGCTCGACGCTGAGGCGCAGCGGGACCTCGAGGATGAGACCGAGATCGGCGGCGACGGGTCCCCCTCGGACGGCGCTCTTCGCGTCCTCGCCTCCCGCCGCGACGATCCGCTCGTCGATCTCCGGGAGATCCTGGTTTTCGCCCTGATCGGCCATGCCCTGCTACTCCATCGCCTCGATGCGTTCCTGCAATTGAACGGCGCGCTTCGATCCGCGCGTCCCCGCGATGCCGCGAAACTTCTCGCGCTCTCCGATCCGGACCGTCAGCGACCCATCCGTCGGGACGTCGAGCGGGATCGTCTGCCCGACCTCGAGGCGCCCCGCTTCGGCGAGCGTGAGCACGACCGTCCCGACCTGCGCGCGGAGCCGAATCGGCACCTCGAGCAGCGAGATGCCCGGCTGCGGACTCCCCTTCGCGGCCCGGCTGGGCGTCTTGCCCGGCTTTCGAAAGACCTCGCTCGGCACCGCCAGACGAACACGACACGGCTCAGAGAACCCGCGCACGTCGAAGGTCGCGACGAGCGCGGACCGGATCTCGCCCTCGGCGATCACGGCGCGTCCCTGCATTCCGCTGAAGGCGAGCGTCACCGGCGCGAGGGCTTGCCACTGCTCCTCGAGCCGCGCCAACATCTCCTTCACGATCCGCATGTAGAAGCGGCGCTCGATGCGCGTGTATTCGCGGATCGGGGGTCGGACCGGCTTCAGGTTCGCGCTCGCACCGAAGAGCGTGCAGAGCATCTCGAAGAAGAACGGACGCGAGAGCAGGAGCGAGCCGGAGAGCCCCTTCGGCTGGATCTCGAAGAGGCCGGCGAGATCCGTCGGCAGCATGAGCTCGGCGAGCTCCGCCATCTCCATCTCGCGCTGTCCGATCAGGACGAACTGGATCGCACGCTCGTGGCGATTCGAGAGGGCACGGCCGTACTCGAACCCGAACAGCGCGTTGGCCCGCTCGAGCTCGAGGTCGGATTCCCGCGACCCCTGGCTCTCGGCGGCAGCGGCGCGCTCGGCCAGGAGGCCCGGCATCTCCTCGAGCAGAGCGTCGAGCTCTTCCCGGGAGAGGATGTCCGCCTGAGCGCCACTCTTCATCACTGCACCACGAACTCCGTGAAGAGGACGGATTTGACGTCGCCAGTCTCGAGCAGGTCGTTCACGCGCTCGAGGATGTCCTCCTTGAGCAGCGCCTTGCCCTCGAAATCCGTGATGTCGGAGAGTTGCTTGCTCGACAGCAGGACGATCAGCGCATCCCGCACCTGCGGCAGCCGCGCTTCGATCTCGCTCTTGAGCGCGACGTCGCTCGCCTCGAGCTCGACCCGCAGCTTCAGGAAGCGGTTGTATCCGTCGCCCGTGACGTTGACGACCAGCGGCTCGAGCGCGTAGAGCCGCTCCTTGTAGCTGTCGCTCGCCTGCTTCTGACTCGCCGCCTCGGCGGCGGCCGCGGCTTCGGCCTCGGAGACGACGGGCGCCGGCGGCGGCGCCGCTGCCTGGCTCCCCGCGAAGAAAAAGGCGCCGCCCGCCCCGATTCCGAGCGAGACGAGCGCTGCCGCGACGATCAGGACGATGCCGCCCTTGCCACCGCCCTTCGCATCCTCGGCCGCGTCGCCCTTGCCCTCTGCCTTTTCCATGCCCTTCGCCATCGTCCCTCTCCATCCGTCCGGCAACGTCGCCGGCGCAGTCGATTCCGATTCGTCTTCCGGGGCCGACCTCGTCCGAGCCTGCCCGCGCGCGGTCGCCCCGTCTCAGCGCGACAGCGACGGCGCGTTCGCGGCCGGCCGGCGCGAACCGTCCGTCTCGATCCCGAACTCCTTGAGCCGCCGCCAGAGCGTCGTCGTCGAGATCTGCAGCAGCGCCGCGGCCCGCTTGCGATTCCAGTCGACCTGCTCGAGCGTCGTCAGGATGTGCGAGCGCTCCATGACCTGGAGGCTCTGGATCGTCTCGCCTTCGCGCACGAGCGACTCCTCCTTCAAGCGCACCGGGAGATCCTCGACCCGGATCTCGCTCCCCTGGCAGAGGGCGACACCACGCTCGATCGAGTTCTCGAGCTGTCGCACGTTCCCCGGCCAGGCATACCCGACGAGCAGATCCATCGCGTCCTCCGCGATGCCCGAGAGCGATTTGCCCGCACGCTGCCCGAAGCGCCGCAGGAAATGGTTCGAGAGCGCACGGATGTCCTCCGGTCGCTCGCGCAGCGGGGGAACGTGGATCGGGATCACCGCGAGGCGGTAGTAGAGATCCTCCCGGAACGCGCCGGTCGCGACCTCCCGCTCGAGCACCTTGTTGGTCGCCGCGACCAGCCGGACGTCGACATAACGCGTCGTCTCGTCGCCGACCGGCCGGACCTCTCCGGTCTGGAGGAATCGCAGCAGCTTGACCTGCATCGAGAGCGGCATCTCGGCGACCTCGTCGAGGAAGACGGTGCCCTCGTGTGCGAATTCGAACAGGCCCTTCTTGTTTCCGGTGGCCCCGGTGAAGGCACCCCGTCGATG
>CAZFKD010000160.1:0-8452 GCA_964519695.1 uncultured Spirochaetaceae bacterium | reverse complement strand
GACGATCCTCGGCCCCCCAGCGCAGGATCCGCCGGCGGATCGCGACGTCGGCGAGCGCGAAGACCGCCTGGAGCGTCTCCTCGCCGAGCTCCGAGAGCAGCGCGTCGACGGCGCCGCGGCCGCGCGCCTTCGCGAGCGCGCGCAGCGTTCGCTCGCCCTCGCTGGCGAAGCGGAAGATGCGGGCGGCCTGCTCGCCGCGGATCGAGAGGCGCTCGAGGGTGCGGCGCCGTGTGACCGCCGGCAACGGTGCGAGCCAGATCGAGAGGCCCGCGAGCCAGGGGCGCCAGCGCCCGGCCGGCCATTCCGGCGTCTCGATCGAGCGCGAGAGCCGACGCAGCGGGGCCTGCCGATCACGCGGCAGGACGAGTCCGGGCTCGAGCGCCGCGAGCACGTGGATCTCCGAGAGCAGTGCCAACACACGACCGGCGTCGACCCCGCGCCGCGGCTCCTCGAAAGCGAGCACGAGCTCGCGCCGATAGCGCTCGCCACTGACCGCGCCGAAGGCCCCATCCCGCAGTGCGTCGCGCAGCGCGGTGCGCGTGCGCCGCTCGAGTTTGAAACCGAGCCGCACCGCGAGCCGCGCGCCGCGAAACGCACGCGTCGGGTCGTCGTGGAAGCTCCGGCCGTGCAGGACCCGCAGCCGTCCCTCGGCGAGATCCGAGAGCCCGCCGACGAGATCGATGACCTCGCGCGCTCGCGCGGGCGCGCCCGCATCGAGCGGAAGCACGAGCGCGTTGACGCTGAAATCCCGGCGCGCGACATCTTCTTCGAGAGGGCCCGGCTCGACCTCGGGCAGGGCACCGGGCCGCTCGTAGCGCTCGCGCCGCGTCCCCGCGACGTCGAGCTCCGCTTCGGCGTTTCCGAGGCGAAGGGTGCCGAAGCGGGCGTGCGATTCGAGGCGCAGACCGATCTCCGGATACGCGCGAACGACGGCCTCCCCGAGCGCGCGCGCATCGCCCTCGACCAGCAGGTCGAGATCCCGCAGCGGCCGGCCCAGCAGCAGGTCGCGGACCGGGCCACCGACCAGATGGATCGGCTGCCCCCGCTCGGCCGCCGTTCGGGCGATCCGCTCGAGCAGGCGCGCCAGGGCCGCCGGAATGAACTCGAGCACCTCGTCGAAGCGATGCGCAGTCTTCACGTGCGCCCACCCGATCCTCGCGGATGGAGCGCGTCGACCGTTTCGCGCAGGCGTGCCCGACTGACGTGGGTATAGACCTCGGTGGTCGACAGGTCCGCGTGCCCGAGCATCGATTGGATCGCGCGCAGATCGGCGCCGCCTTCGAGCAGGTCGGTCGCAAAGGCGTGCCGCAGGACATGGGGCGAGACCCGGTCCGGATCGATTCCGGCGCGGATCGCGTGCTCGCGCAGTCGCTTCCAGAAGTTCTGTCGGGTCATCGGCCGGCCCCGCGCGGTCAGGAAGACGGCGTGCTCGAGCCCCCGGCGCGCGCCGATCAGCCCGGGGCGCCCGTTCTCGAGATAGGCGTCGAGCGCTCGACCGGCGAACTCGCCGAGCGGCACGACGCGCTCCTTGCGGCCCTTCCCGATCACGCGGAGCAGGCCCGCCACGCGATCGATCCCGGACAGGGGAAGCGAGACGAGCTCCGAGACCCGCAGTCCGGCTCCGTAGAGCAGCTCGATCATCGCGACGTCGCGCCAGCCCGTCGGCGCCTCGGAGCGCGCCACTTCGATCAATGCCGCCACTTCGCCCGAAGCGAGCGTTCGGGGCAGCCGCTGCGCCTGTCGGGGCGCCCGCAGGCTGTCCAGCGGGTCGAGCACGCGCATCCCCTGCGCGCGCGCGAAGCCCAGCAGCCGCCGCACCGAGACCAGCATGCGCGCGCGCGTTCTCGGCGAGAGGCCGAGCGCGTCGAGGGTATGGGCGAACGACGCGAGGTCGGCCCTATCCACGCGCTCGAGCGCGTCGATCCCGCGCGCCGCGAGATGGCGTCGCAGGTGCAGGAGGTCGCCGGCATAGGCCTCGAGCGTCCGCGGCGAGAGCCCCTCTTCGACGCCGAGGCGCGTCAGCAGAGCGTCACAACAGCGCTCGAGCGCGGTCGCCGGGGCCGGCGGCGTCGCCGTCCTCTCCGGTCCATCGCAAGCGACCTCCCGCGCCGCGGCGATCGGCCGGGCCGCACCCCGTCGCTCAGCCACGGCCAGCCCCCGTATCGCCGGCGCGTGCCGCTTCGAGCAGTGCCTCCCGAAGTCTCTCCAGGCGATGGGGATCCTTGATCTTCTTGCCTTCCTCGTCCTTGACGTAGAAGGCGTCCGTGACCTGGTCCTTGATCGTCGCGGCCTTCGAAATGAAGATCTCCGCGCCCTGCTCCCCGAGCGCCCGGGTCACGTCGTACAGCAGTCCGATCCGGTCGTCCGCGATCACGTCGACGAGGGTGTAGAACTCGGATTCGGTATTCGAGATGAGGACACGCGGCGCCTTGCGCGACGGCGGCCGCGTGGTGCCGACCGGCCGCCGCCGGCGCCGGACCAGATCCCCGACCTCGACGGCCCCGGACAGGACGAGTTCGAGCTGTGCCTCGACCTCATCCCAGAGCATGCGCTGCTCGCTCTCGCCGCCGCGCGGGGTCGGCGTCTCGTAGATCTCGAGCGCCAGCCCGCGGCGCGTGGTGTAGACGTGGGAACCGAGGATGTTGAGACCGCAGGCCGTCATGACGCCGGCGACGCGGCTGTAGAGGCCCGGAACGTCCCGGGTACACAGGATGAACTCGGAGACGCCCTCGTCCGTGTTGCGATGGGCGGTCGCGAGCCGCTTGCCGTCCCCGTAGCGGATCACGACCCGCGCGTGGCGCGCGATCTGCCGCGGCGTATGCGACAGGAAATAACGTCGCGGCATCTCGCTGAAGAACGAGTCGATCTTCGACTCGCCGATCCCGAGCTGGAGCAGCTCTTCGCGCGCGCTCTCGCGCCCCCGCTCGACCCGCAGCTCGAGCAGTGCGACCGCCTCTTCCGTGTTCTCCGTCCCCGTCTCGAGCATCTCCGCGGTCCGCTCGAAGAGCTCCCGCAGCAGCTGCCCCTTCCAGTCCGTCCAGCCCTCGACGGACGAGGCGCGGATGTCGGCGAACGTCGCGAGGTAGAGGTTGCGCAGATTGGTGCGATCGCCGCAGACCTGGGCGAGCTCGAGGATCAGCTTTGCGTCGGAGATGTCGCGGCTCTGGGCGAGATGGGACATCAGCAGGTGGTGCTGCACGATGAAGAGAACGCGGGCAGCGCGCCCCGGCGTGAGCCCCAGTCGCTCGACGACGTCTCGCGCGCGGACGACGCCCTTGTTCGAATGGTCGCCGCCGAAGCCCTTTCCGATGTCGTGCAGCAGACAGCCGAGGAAGAGCGCCGGGCGGTCGTCGACCTCGCGCATCAGCTCCGTCAGCTCGGGCATCGCCCGGGCGTATTTCCCTCGCCAGAGCCGGCGCAGCTCCTCGACGAGGAAGATCGAGTGCACGTCGACGGTGTAGGTATGGTAGATGACGTGCTGCCAGCGGCAGACGATGTGCTCCCATTCCGGGATCAGCTGAGCGAGTACGTCGGTCTCGTTCATCGCGGTGAGGCTGCGGGTGACCCGCGCGTCGGCGTCGAGGATGCTCATGAAGAGCTCGGAGGCCCGGGCCGAAGCGCGCACGCTTTCGTCGAGCACGTGCCGGCTCTCGCGGACCAGACGCTGAGCCATGCGCGAGAGCGGCACCTGATGCAGCTGTGCGACGCGGAAGACCTCGAGGACGCGCAGCGGGTCCTCCCGCAGGTGCGCCGCGTGCGGAATCATCAGCTGGTCGTTCACGATGCGGAAACCGTGCTCGACGACCTTCACCGCCGCGGCCTCCGCCGCCTGCGGGTCGACGCGGCGCGCGCACTGATCGATCACGAGCTCGGAGTAGTTCTTGATCGCGCGGGCATGGCGATAGTAGTCGCGCATGAAGCGCTCGACTGGCAGATCGGATTCGTCGGGCTCGAAGCGCAGATCCGCGAGCGAGGTGTTCTTCCAATCCTCGAAGGCATCGGGCGATGCGCGCGAGCGAAACGCGACGTCTTCGAGGAAGTCGGCCATCGAGCCGTAGTCGAGCGCTTCGGCGAGATCCTCCTGGAGCTCGAAGCTCATGCGGTCGTTCGCGCGCCGGGCCCGCAGATGGAGCTCGTTGCGGATGCGCCAGAGGAAATCGAGCGCCTCGAGATACTCCTGCATCTCGGGCTCGGTCAGCAGACCGAAATGGAGCAGGTCGTCGACGTTGCGTACGGAGGGCTGGGTCCCGCGCGCGACCCAGTAGGCCGCATGGTAGTCGCGGAGGCCGCCTGCGCCCTCCTTGATGTTGGGCTGGAGCAGGAACAGCGAGTCGCCGAAATCCTGCTGCCGGGAGCGCAGCAGCTCGCGCTGCTCGACGACGAAGGCGAACGGATCGGGCAACAGCTCGCCGCGGATCCGGTCGGCGAACACGTGAAAGAACTCCCCGTCGCCGCAGAGGTAGCGCGCCGTCAGGACCGCCGTCCGGACGGTCACGTCCTCGCGTCCGAGGGCGACCGTCTCTTCGATCGTGCGGGTCGCGCAGCCGATGTGGAGCCCCGCGTCCCAGAGCCAGTACTGGAGCCGCTCCGCGATGAAGCCGACGTATTCCGTCGGCTCCCCGCGGTAGAGCACGAGCAGGTCGACGTCGGAGTGGATCGACATCTCGCGGCGCGCGAAGCCGCCGACGGCGATCACGCAGAGGCCGCCTTCGACGGAGCCGCCCCGGGCGAGGTGCAGCCCCTCGGCGAGATCGAAGAGGCGCCGGATCAGGCGATCGGTCAGGTCCGAGTTCGCCTCGTTGACGATGCGGCCCGAGCGCGCCCGCCGATGCAGCGTCGCGAGGTACTGCCGGACGTCGTTCAGGTAGAGCCGGACGGCGGGGGCCACCGCCGCCTGGCGGGCATCGGCCTCGGCGGGCAGATCCGCGAGAAAGGCGTCGATCGTGGGCGCGCGCTCCACTAACGGTCTCCGTGCGGCACGCCGTCATGGGCAGCGAGCCCGAGCTCGACCTGCTGGCGGTAGCGATCGATGCCCTCCGCGATCCGTTCGGCGAGTTCGGCCTGATAGGCCTTGCTGCGCAGGAGCGCGGCGTCTTTGCGGTTGGTGACGAAGCCGGTCTCGACGAGCAGCGACGACATGCTGGACATGAAGAGCACGTAGAAGGGCCCCTTCTTGACACCGAGATCCGGGAGCGAGCGATCGCGAGAGCGGGCGCCCCGGATCACGTTCGAATGGACCAGTCCTGCGAGCTTCTCGGAATGCTGGCCGACCTCGTCGACCTGGAGCGACGCGAGCGCGCGCTGGAGCGGATCGAGCTTCGCCGCGGGGATGCCGTTCTCCCGGGCGGCGACGTCGAGGCTGTGGCGCTCGTGGTTGCGGTCGAGCGTGTAGGTCTCGATGCCGCGCGCCAGGGCGCGGGCCGAGGCGTTGGCGTGGATCGAGACGAAGACGTCGCCGCCCGCCGACTCCGCGATGGCGGTCCGCTCCTCGAGGCTCCGGGTCTGATCGCCGTCGCGCGTCAGCACGACCTCGAAGCCGCGCGTCTCGAGCCGGCGGGCGACGAGTCGACTGATCTCGAGAGTGACGTCCTTCTCGCGCAGCCCCGCGATGCCGGTGGCACCGGGGTCTGCGCCGCCGTGTCCCGGGTCCACGATGATCTTCTGCACCCGGCGCAGCCCCGCCGGCAGCCGGCCGCTGGGATCCTCGCGGGACCCGCCCTTCCGATTCCCGAAGACGTCGATCACGATCCGCGACGGACTCGCGAGCGTGAAGACGCGGTGGCGGTCGTAGCGTTCGAGGTCGACGACGAGGCGCGTCGTGCGGAGCGTATTCTGTCCGAGGCGAACGCCCTTCAGCAGCCCATCGCCGACCGGCAGGCCCCGGTCGTAGCGGACACCGACCCAGATCTCCGGCAGGTCGAGATAGATCCGCTCGGGACGCGCGGCCTCGCGATTCGCGGCGAGACGCACGACACCGGCACTCGGCAGACGGACGTCGCGCGAGAGCTCGACGACGACCCGCGTATACCCAGGATACGACCAGGTGCGGACGTCGCGCACGTCGCCGAGCCCGGGCGGTCGCTCGGCCGCAGCGATCAGGAGCGGAAGAATCGCGAGCACGAGCGCGAGGCGGAGTCGACGGTCGGCGCGCTTCATGCGGATCCCTCCTCGCCTTCGTCGGCCGCTGCCCGGGCGAGCTCGTCTCGCGCGCGGGCCAGCCACGTCAAGGCATCGAGGGGGGTGAGGCCATTGCAATCGATCTGGCGGAGCGCGTCCAGGGTACGCGCTTCCGCGGCGGCGCGCCGCGACCGCTTCGGCTCGAGGGCCAGGGAGAGCTGGCCGTCCCGGGCCCGGCTCGCGCTCGGCTTCGCGGCGCCGCCCGGGAGCGACCCGCCCTCGAGGTCGTGGAGGATCGCTCGGGCCCGCTCGATCACCCGCGGCGGCAGACCCGCCAGCCGGGCGACCTGGATCCCGTAGGAGCGACTGGCCCCGCCCGGCACGAGGCGCCGCAGGAAGATGACCTCCTCGTTCCACTCCCGGACCTCGAAATGGGCGTTCTGGATCCGGGGCCGGGACTCGGCGAGCGCCACCAGCTCGTGGTAGTGGGTCGCGAAGAGCGTCCGGGCCTCGGCGCCGCGCGTGTCGTGGAGATGCTCGGCGACCGCCCAGGCGATCGAGAGGCCGTCGAAGGTCGAGGTCCCGCGACCGATCTCGTCGAGGATGACGAGGCTCCGCCGCGTCACCTGGGACAGGATCTCCGCGGTCTCCCGCATCTCGACCATGAAGGTCGACTCGCCACGGGCCAGCCGATCCGACGCCCCGACCCGGGTGAAGACCCGATCGACGACGCCGACGCGGGCGGACTCCGCCGGGACGAAGCTCCCGACCTGCGCGAGCAGGACGATCAGCGCGACCTGCCGCAGATAGGTGCTCTTGCCCGACATGTTGGGGCCCGTCAGCAGCAGGATCTGGGGCCCGGCCGGATCGAGGCGCGTGTCGTTGGGGACGAAGCCGTCCGCACCGCGTCGCCCGAGCACGGACTCGATCACCGGATGGCGCCCGGCCTTGATCTCGAGCGCCTCGCCGTCGTCGACGACGGGCCGGACCCAACGCTTGCGCCGGGCGACCTCCGCGAGGGCGGCGAGCGCATCGAGCGTCGCGACCCGTTCCGCCGCTGCCCGGATCGCCGCGCTCGACTCGGCGACCCGCTCGCGCAGCGCCTCGAAGATCTCGCGCTCGAGCTTGGCCGCGCGCTCGTTCGCACCCATCACCCGCGACTCGACCTCACGCAGCCGCTCGGTCGAGAAGCGCTCGACGTTCGCGAGCGTCTGCTTGCGTTCGTAGTCCGCCGGCACCTTGCCGAGCTGCGACTTCGAGACCTCGAGGGCATAGCCATGGACCGGATGGAAACGGACCTTGAGCCCCGGGATGCCGCTGCGCTCGCGCTCCTCGGCCTCGAGGCCGGCGATCCATTCGCGGCCCTTGCTCGCGCTCTCGCGCAGCGCGTCGAGGTCGCCGCGGTAGCCCTCGCGGACATAGCCGGTCTCCAGCGCGCCGCGCGAGCCGCGCGCGATCACCGGCGGCTCGTCGATCAGTGCCTGCTCGAGGAGCCCCTTCAGCTCGGGCAGCGGCTCGGGCGCCTCGAGCGCGACGGCCGGCCGCGGCGTCGACGCGAGCAGCGCATCTGCGGGCGCCGCCTCGCCTTCTCGCAGGACCGCGACGATCTGCGGCAGCGCCCCCAGCGACGCGCGCAGCGCCCCGAGATCCCGGGGCACCGCGCCCGGACGGATCGCTCTGGCAAGCAGCCTCTCCAGATCCCGCACGCCGGCGATCGCCTCTCGCAACCGGCCGCGCAGACGGTCGCGCTCGACCAGCGATTCGACCACGTCCTGCCGGAGCGCGATCTGCCTCGGCGAGCGCAGCGGATAGGCGAGCCAACGGACGAGTCTGCGCGCGCCCAGTGCACAGGCCGTCGCATCGAGCTCGCCGATCAGGGTCCCGGCGCGTCCCCGATCCTCGCTGTTCTCGAACAGCTCGAGATGTCGCCGCGTCGCGTCGTCGAGGACGACGGTATCGGCGAGCGCATAACGCGACAGCGCCGGCGGTCGCAGGGCGGCGAAGGGCTGGTTCTCCGCCAGATAGTTCGCGACCGCTCGGGCCGCGCGCGTCCCCGCGTCGCCCTCGCCCGGCTCGATCCCCGGCCAGGCCTGCGCCGTCCGGACCGATTCGAATGCGCTCGCGGGCGCCGGCGTCACGACGATCGGGCCAGCCATCGTGGCGAGCGCCGTGCGACATCGATCGAGCGCGTGGGCCGGAACCAGGACCTCCCGAGGTGCGATGCGCGCGAGCTCCTGGACCAGCGCGTCCGGCAGCTCGTCGCCCGCGCCGGCGACCGCCGCCTCGACGTCGAGCTCGGTCGCACGAAAATCCCCGGTCGTCGCTTCGAGCGCGG
>CAZFKD010000159.1:0-8457 GCA_964519695.1 uncultured Spirochaetaceae bacterium | reverse complement strand
TCCGTCGCTGTGCTGCGCGTGCGTCCATTACATCTCACCCCGCACAGCTCGTCCGGGACGCTCGGGCGTTGGGACCGATCCATCCTGCATCCTGCGTCCTGGATGGGTAGGGGTGGGTTGTACTGGGCTCGGGGGCGTGTGGCGGATACGATGGACGCGGCGGGGGTTGGATTCGATGGCTGGTGGTGAAGGAGATGGATCGATGGCCGAGGTGAACCCCGAGCTCGGATTTTATGCGTTGGCGGGGCAGCCGAAGTCGCCGCGGGATCTGATCGAGGAGCTGCAGCAGGGCGAGGCGCTCGGGCTCGGGACGGCGTTTCTCTCGGAGCGCTACAACGGCAAGGAGATCGGGACGATCTCGGGGGCGGCGGGCGCCGTCACGCGCTCGATCCGGATCGCGACCGCCGCGACCAACCACAACACGCGTCATCCGATCGTGACGGCGGGTTATGCGCTGACGATGCACGGCCTGACCGGCGGCCGCTTCGTGCTCGGCGTCGGTCGCGGCATCGCGGCCATGCAGAAGGCCTATGGCATTCCGCCGATCACGACGGCGCAGCTCGAGGATTTCGCCGGGCTGACCCGCCGGCTGCTGCGCGGCGAGGCCGTGATCGGCCACGCCGGGCCCGTGGGCTCGTTTCCCTATCTCCAGCTCGGGCCGAACGTCGCGGACGAGGTACCGCTCCTGCTCTGCGCCTTCGGGCCGAACTCCCTCGCGCTCGCCGGCCGCTGCTTCGACGAGGTCGTGCTGCATACCTACTTCACGGACGAGACGACGGCGCGCGCCGTCCGGATCGTGAAGGAGGCGGCCGAGCAGGCGGGCCGCGATCCGGCGAGCGTGAAGGTCTGGTCGTGCTTCGCGACGATCGGGGACCACATCCCCGAGGATCGCCGCCTCATGAAATCCGTCGGGCGGCTCGCGACCTATCTGCAGGGCTACGGCGATCTGCTCGTCCGGACCAACGACTGGGATCCCAAGGTCCTGGAGCGCTTCCGCGCGGATCCGATGATCGCGACCTTCCGCGGCGGCATCGACGTCCACGCGACGACGCAGCAGCTCGAGCACATCGCGACGCTGATCCCCGAGCAGTGGCTCTCCCATGCGGCGACCGGGAGCCCGGAGCGCTGCGCGGAGGCGATCCGCCATCAGCGGGCGCTCGGCTGCGACGGCGTCATCCTGCATGGCGCGACGCCGGCGGAGCTGGAGCCGATCCTCTCGGCCTACCGCCGCGCGGGCTGATCCGGGAATCGGCGCCGCACGACGATCGCGCCGACCGTCGCCGCCAGCGCCGCGAGGCCGCCGATCCAGCTCGCCACCTCGGGCACCTGGATCACCGCCTCGCACGCGCCCGTGTCGCCGTCGTCGTCGGTGACCGTGAGGCGGATCGGGTAGTCGTCCTCGGCCGGGAACGTCTTGGCGGGCGCGGCGGCGAACGAGCCGGTTCCGTCGCCAAAGCTCCAGGCCCAATCGACGACGCTGCCGTCGGCGTCGGCGGAATTCGACTGGAAAGCCACCGCGAGCGGTGCATCGCCGGAGGCGGGCGTCGCGGTCACGCTGCAGGTCGGTCGGCTGCCGGTCGCGGCGGGATCGAGAGACCAGGGCGTCGCTGCCGGGTCGGACTTGAAGAACGCATGCAGCTGCGCACCGACCTTCGCGACCCCGTTGTTCGAGGGATGGATGAAGTCGACGGAGACGAGATCGTTGCAGAGCCATTGCAGCCCGTCGGAGCGGGGCACCGTCCCGTCGATCCAGAGATAGGGCCCCCAGAGCAGCAGCGGCGCGACGACCGCGCCGCGGGCGGGATCGAACTCGAGGCTCGCATCGCCGGCGAGCTGCTTCTCGATCATCCAGCGGACGGCGAAGCCCGACTCATAGGCGAAGGGCTCGGGGCTGAGGGCGTTCGCTGCGTCGGTATAGGCGCGCGTGCGCGACGAGAACCAGGCGATCTTCAGGTTCGGATAGCGGGCGAGCAGGCTGCGGGCGACCGCCTCGAGCCGCGACTGCAGCAGCTCGGCATGCGCAGGGAACTCGCCGTTCGCCGCCGGGAAATCGTCCGTCAGCTTGACCCACGCGACCTGCACCTGCTGCGGCGTCCCGCCCGCGGACTCGATGCGACCGTCGAGGATGCTCCAGGTCGGTGCATCGACGTCCATCCAATCGGCGGCGGTCTGCGCGTCCTGGGCGCCGTTGACGACGAGCAGCCGGGGATTGCGCGCGGGATCGCTCTCCCAGCGCTCGACGAAGCCATTGAAGGCCGAGCGCGTATTCGACATGCCGACCGAGATGAAGACGATCTGCCCCGCCGCCGACGGCGAGCCGTTCGCAGCGAGCGGCTCGATCTCGCCGGCGCGCGCGACGGCGCGCGCGAGATGATCCGGAGGCGCCGTGCTGAAGCCGTCCGGATAGAGGCCGCCCGGAAAGCCGCGGTAGGCGAGCGCGGCGGAGTCCGAGAGCGGCGTCAGCCCGACGGAGGTCAGCGAGCAATCGGCGCGAGCGGAGGAAGCGGCGCAGGCGAGCAGCAGCGCGAGCGATCCGGCGACGGCGCGGAGGCGGCGAAGAGTGGCGGACCGCCGCATGGAGGGGACATCGATTTTCGTTGACTCCAACGGGGTGCTCCAGCCCGGACGTCGCGGATTCGGATCCCGATCGCACCGGATCGGCCGGGCGCGCGAACACGCAGGATCGGATCCGAGCGCTCAGGACGGGTCATTTGTACCACATCGACTTCGATGAGACTCGTTCGCGGGCAGCGGGCCGAGGGCGGGACTGCGCACCGACCGGGCTCGCAGGACGATCCGCCTCCCCGCGCATCGCCGCCGCTACCCGGCGGACGCCCCCCGCCCCCGACCGAAGCCGCGCATCCGCTTCCGGGCGACTGCCTCCGGTCGATGTCTCGGACCCGTGTCCCGGGCCCGAGACATCGGCCCTCGTCTCAGGCCATTGCCGTCGCCTCGATCTCCGCGTCGACCGACTTCGCGTTCATGCGGAGGCGCGGGACGCGCGGATCGCTCGCGCGGGCGAGGCCGATCGTCGGGTTCGGAGGCCGCCGGAGGTGATAGGTCGTCGCCGCCTGGAAGGCCGCGATGACCGAGAGGATCTTCTCCTCGCCGAAGGACGGACCGCCGAGGGTCGTCGCGATCGGCAGCTCGATGCCGGCGGCGTTCGGCGCGAACCCGATCGGCAGCGTGCAAAGCGGAAAGCCGAGCGCATCGAAGCCGGTGGTCGAGAAGATCACGTCGCATTGCGTCCAGAGCTCGCTGTAGGCGACATCGTAGGCGCGCTGGCGACAGCGCAGACCCTTGTTCGTCGTCGCGCCGTCGATGAAGAGCGACGCGACCCATCCCGTGAGACGGTCGCCGAACAGACGGACGTCTTCGCGCAGGAACTTGTAGTCCATCTCGCCGCGCTCGGTGCTGCTCACGTTGAAGGCGCCGCCGTTCAGCCGTACGTACTCCTCGGGGAGCGTCACGGGCACGATCTCGTATCCGATGTCCGCGAGCACGTCGAGCATCGCCGAGCGCGCGAGCGCCGTCGCCGACGTGCCGTCCGTGTATCCGGCGGGCACGCCGACCCTGAGCCGCCAGCGCGGCGCGACGCGTCCCCTCCAGACGACGGGCGTCGCCGCGCCGATCAGGTTCGGGACGCGCGGCAGGTTGAGCGTGCGGAGATCCTCCGGCGCCGGCCCGGCGAGCACGGTCGTGACGATCGCGGCATCCATCGCGTCGCGGGCGAGGGGGCCGATGTGGTCGCGGGTGATCGTCAGCGGGATGACGCCGAAGGCCGAGCAGAGGCCGTGGGTCGGCTTCAGGGCGGTGAGACCGTTGGACTGGCCCGGCCCCGTGATCGAGCCGCCCGTCTGGGTACCGAGCGAGCAGGTCGCAAGCCGCGCGGCCGTGCAGCAGCCCGATCCGCCCGATGATCCGGACGGGCTCGGGCCCGGGTCGTCCGGCGACCAGGCGTTGCGCGTCGTGACCTCGCCGGTCGCCGGATTGCGCGGCCGTCCGCCGGCCAGGGGGCCCATCTGGAGCTTGCCGAGGATGATGCCGCCGGCGGCCTTCATGCGCGCGACCGCGCTCGAGTCCACGTCGGGGACGAAGTCCGCGAAGATCAGGGACTGCGCGCTCGTCAGCACGCCCTTCGTATAGAAGTTGTCCTTGACCGGCACCGAGACGCCATGGAGCAGCCCGACCGGCCTGGAGGCGCGGTCGAGGTGCGCGGCGATCGCCCGCGACTCGTCGGCGAGGACGGTGTAGTAGGACTGCCAGTAGTCGGTGTCGTAGAGGCGGATGCGCTCGAGGTACGCCTCCGTCAGCTCCGAGGGCTTCAGCTGCTTGCGTGCGATCAGCGTCGTCGCCTCCGCGATCGTCGCCTCGCTCGGATCCGACAGCACCTCGGGCCGCACCGCGACCTTGGGCAGCGACGAGCCCGAACGGCCCGTCGCCCGGGCCGGAACGGCCGGCAGCTGCGCGAGCGCCATGCCGGCCGCGCCGAGTGCGCCCATGCGCGTGATGAAGGCGCGCCGGTCGACGCGCGCGTCGAGCGTCTCGTACCCGGCGCTCGGAAGGTCCTCGGGATTCGAATCGGGCAGATCGGTCTTCAGGTCGGTCATTTCGGTTGGCTCCTGGCCGAACGTGTTCGGCGTCGTTCGCTCTCCGCTGCTGGGGGACGAGGCGGTCTCATTTCGAACGCGTGGCGGTCCATGCGGCCTGCGGAGAGGCGTAGTAGGTCGCGAGGTGGTACTGGGGATCGAGCTCGAACTCGAGCACCTGCAGGTTCTGTCGGATGCGATTTCGGCATGCCGAGAGCACGTCCGATTGATCCACGAGGGCGGCTGGATCGAGGGCGGGCAGGACGGAGATGTCGATGCCCAGCATGCCTAACGTGAAGAGGATGTAGTCGTCGAGCTCTGCGTCGGTCGGTGTCGTCGGTTCGGCCATGGAATTCTTCTCCTGCGTGGGCGCTGAATGCCCGAGCGCGCCGGTTGCAAGGGCGATGCCGATTCGGCGTCGTGTCGGGGCGCGCCCGTATTCGCAGAGCCGATCCCGAATGTCCCCGTTCCGACACGCGGGGCTGCCCGTCGGCTGGGCGGGCCTGCCGCAGCGGCGATCGCGGAGAGCGCGTTCCCGACGCCTCGTCGTCGGCGATCGACTGTGCCAGCATGGACCGGCATGGATTGAAGAGGCAGGAGTCGCCGTGACCCGATTCGTCGAAAGCACGATCACGTTTCCCTACCGCCGCTCGCTCGGGCCGCTCCTGTCGACCTTCATGACGGCGTTGACCCAGAAGCGCATCCTCGGAATTCGCGCCGGCGATCGCGTGCTGGTGCCGCCGATGGAGTGGGATCCGCAGACCGGCGCGGATCTCGGCCTCGACCTGATCGAGGTCGGGCCGGTCGGGACGGTCGAATCGTGGACCTGGGTTCCGAACCCGTCCGCGCAGCATCCGCTGCAGAAGCCCTTCGCCTTTGCCTTCATCCGCCTCGACGGCGCCTCGACGCCGCTGCTGCACGCGGTCGACGCGGGCTCGCCGGACCGGATCGCGAACGGCGTGCGGGTCGCGCCGCGCTGGAAGGGCAAGCGGGAAGGGCGGATCAACGACATCGCCTGCTTCGTGCCGGGGACGCAGCCCGAGGTCGAGGGTCCCGACGGCCCTCCGGCCGCCGATCTCGTCACGATGATGGACTACCTCGCGACGACGACCTATCGCAATCCGGTCCCCGCGGCGGCGGATCGCGCGGTCGAGGCCTCCCGGGAAGGAAGGCTGCTCGCCCAGCGATGCCCGCAATGCGAATCGACCTATGCCGGCGGTCGCGGCTACTGCGTGCTCTGCGCGATCCCGCTCGGCTCCGAGCACGAGCTCGACCTGCCGACCGTCGGGACGGTGACGAATTTCGTCGTCATCACGCCGGTGCAGTACCCGGGCCAGACCGAGACCGAGCCCTTCGTCCGGATCTTCGTGCTGGTCGACGGGACCCACGTCGTCTACGGCTACCAGGCGGTCGTCGACCTGCCGTGGGACCAGGTGCACGTCGGCCAGCGGGTGCGCGCCGTCTTCGCGCCGCCGGACGAGGACCACGACGAGCGGGGCGGCATGGGCGGGCATCTCGGAAGCCTGCTCGGCTGGACGCCCAACGGCGAGCCCGACGTGAACGACCCCGACCTCCTGAACCGGATCTTCTGAGGAGCACGATGGCGACCGCTTCGAAAGACCTCTCGAAAGACGTTTCGAAAGACATCGCGATCGTCGGCTGGGCCCAGACGCCGATGGTGCGCCGCACCGACCAGACCGAGACCCAGATGCTGATGCAGGTCATCACGGATCTGCTGAAGCCCCTGGGCCTCACGCGCGCGGACATCGACTTCACCTGCCTCGGCTCCTGCGACTACATCACGGGCCAGGCCTTCTCGTTCGTCTCGAACCTCGACGCGATCGGCGCCTGGCCGCCCAAGCGCGATTCCCATGTCGAGATGGACGGCGCCTGGGCGCTCTACGAAGCCTGGCTCCGGCTGCAGGAGGGCGACATCGAGATCGCCGTCGTGACGGGCTCGGGGCGCTCCTCGACCGGCGATCCGGCCCTCATCTATCCGATGGAGATGGATCCCTTTTTTCTCGCGCCGCTCGGCGCGGACCCGCTCACGTTCGCGGCGCTGCAGGCGCGCGCCGTCATCGAAGCCGGCATCGCCGACGAGCGGAAGATGGCCGAGGTCTCGGTCCGTTCGCGCGGGCGCACCGGCCCGAAGGCCGACATCGATGCGCTCCTGAAGACGGACTACGTCCGCGAGCCGCTCCGGCGCCACGACCTGCCGCCCATCACCGACGGCGCCGTCGCGATGCTGCTCGCGACCGGGGACCGCGCGCGCAAGCTCGTGAAGCGCCCCGCCTACATCACGGGCTTCGACCACCGCACCGAATGCCACAACCCGTCCTTCCGCCGCCTCGACGATTCTCCCTCGACCCGGATCGCCGCCCAGCAAGCCGGCCTGCACGACGGCCCGCCCGTCGAGATTGCCGAGCTGCAGGCCGCCTTCAGCCATGAAGAGCTGCTGCTGCGCCACGTCCTCGAGCTCGGCTCCGGCGTGCGCGTCAATCCCTCCGGCGGGGCGCTCAAGTCGAATCCGATCATGGCGAGCGGCCTCACCCGCATCGGTCATGCCGCGGACCACGTCTTCGCCGGCGGGCGCCGCGCGCTGGCGCATTCGACCAGCGGTCCCTGCCTGCAACAGAACCTGATCTGCATCGTGGAGGGCCGGTCATGATCCCGTGCGCAGTCGTCGGCGTCGGCCAGACGCATCACAAGACCCGTCGCCACGACGTCTCCTTCGGCGGCCTCGTCCGAGAAGCGGTGTTCCGCGCCCTCGAGGACGCCCACATGACGATGGGCGACATCGACGCCGTCGTGCTCGGCAAGGCGCCCGATCTCTTCGAGGGCGTGATGAAGCCCGAGCTCTATCTCTCGGATGCGCTCGGCGCCGTCGGCAAGCCGATGTTCCGCGTGCATACGGCGGGCTCGGTCGGCGGGACGACCGCGATCGTCGCCGCGTCCCACATTCAAGCGGGCAAGCACAAGCGCGTGCTCGCCGTCGCCTTCGAGAAGCAGTCGGAGGGCAACGCCCAGTTCGCGCTCGGGAGCGGCAAGGGCGCCTCGCTCGGCGCCGGCGGCGCCTTCGCCCCCTTCATCCGCGCCTACATCCATCGCAGCGCCGCGCCCGAGCACATCGGCTGGAAGGTCGCGGTCAAGGATCGGAAGAACGCGCTCAAGAATCCCTATGCGCACCTGAAGCTCAAGGACATCTCGATCGAGAAGGTGAAGGCGTCGCCGATGATGTGGGACCCGATCCGCTTCCTCGAGTCGTGTCCGTCGTCGGACGGGGCCTGCGCAGTCGTATTGACCGACGAAGAAGGCGGCAAGGAGGCGGCCGCGGACGGGCGGCGACCCGCGTGGGTGCTCGGGACCTCCTCGCGCTCGGAGCCGCCGAGCTTTCCGGGGCGCGATCCGGTGCGGCCGGCCGCGTGTCTGCAATGCGCGGACGACGTCTACAAGCAGGCGGGCATCACGAATCCGCGCAAGCAGCTCAGCATGGCGGAGCTCTACGTGCCGTTCTCGTGGCACGAGGCGATCTGGCTCGAGGCTCATCGCATCGCGGAGCCGGGCGAGGGCTGGAAGATGATCGATCGCGGGGATACCGAGATCGGCGGCGCCTTCCCGATCAACTGCTCGGGCGGCGTGCTCTCGTCGAATCCGATCGGGGCGTCGGGTCTGCTGCGCTTCGCCGAAGCCGCCAATCAGGTCCGTGGCGTCTGCGGCGAGATGCAGGTCGAGAACGCGAAGACGGCCCTCGGCATGGCCTACGGCGCGAACTCGCAGTATTTCAGCATGTGGGTCGTCGGGAGCTCGCTGCAACCGTTCGGCTGAGGGGGCAGCGGCGGTTCACGAGGCCTTCCTGATCCGCCCGACG
>CAZFKD010000158.1:0-8488 GCA_964519695.1 uncultured Spirochaetaceae bacterium | reverse complement strand
GGGCCGATCTCGGAGTCGATGGGCCATTGCCCGTGGTGCGGCACGACGCGCAACTCCTTCGTCCACGTGACGCGCTTCCCGCTCGTCTGTCCGAGCTGCGAGCGCGGCGTGCGGCCGGAGTGGAAGGCGTGTCCGACCTGCAGCCGCGGCCGCTTCGAAGGCAACGGCAAGCCGATCCCGACCAGCCGCCAGAGCGAACGCACCTGTCGCCGCCCCGGCTGCGGCGCGCCGATCGATCGCTTCATGCGCTACTGCCCGGGCTGCAAGCAGAAGGTCGCCCGGCCCTGGAAGGTCGAAGGCCTCGATCCCTGCGAGCGCTGCCGTTGGCCGATGGCGAGTCGTTGGCGCTTCTGTGCCTGGTGCGGAAAGAAGAACTCCGCGGCCATGGACGTCTCGATCGGACGGCGGCGACGCGGACGTGGCCACGCCTGAGCGCGCGGGCGGAGACGGCGCCCGCCCGCGATGCGTCCGGTCGACGCGCCCAGGCGGCGCGGCGGACGCGGTCGGCCTCGCCGGCCGGAGCATCCTCCGGATCGCGCGAAGCAGCGCCGGCCGGAAGGGCCGGCCTCGCGTCCGGCGACTCGCGCGGCGGCACGCGCTGCTGAATGCGCTGCTGCTCGCCGGGCTGCTCGCCGGGCCCTCGCTGGCGGCGAGTCCGACCGACGGGCTCGATCCCGACCGGCGATGGCTCGTCGGCCGGGTCGAGATCCTGGGCAACGACGCGCTCTCGAGCGCCGATCTGCGGCGCGTGATCGAGACGCGGCCGCGCCGCTGGCTCGCGTTCTGGCGGGAGCGACCCGGCTTCGATCCGACGATCCTCGACGGCGACCTGGAGCGGGTCCGCCGACTCTACGAAACCGACGGCTATTTCAAGACTCGCGTCCTCGCGCGACTCGAATCGAAACGGACCGCCGACGCCGAGGTCCTGACCATCATCATCTCGATCGACGAAGGCGCGCGCGCTTTCGTCACCGGGATCGAGATCGATCCGCCCGTCGACGACCCGCCGACGCAGACCGACTCGCCCGATCCGGGCGACGCCGCGGAGGGAGCTGCGGCGGTCGGCGAGCAGACGACGATCCGCGAGCGCGCGCTCGAGGTCGGAGCCCCCTTCCGCGAGGCCGACTATCAGCGTCTCGAAACGCAGCTGCGCGCGCTCCACCTCGATCGCGGACACGCCTCGGTCCAGACGACGCGGTCCGCCCTGGTCAGGCCCGATCGCGAGGGCGTCGCCGTCCGCTACGAGATCGTTCCCGGCCCGCCGGCCCGCATCGGCCGGGTCTCGATCGAGGGTCTCGAGAAGGTCCATCGCTCGCTGATCGAGCGCGAGCTCACCTTCGAGACCGGCGATCGATTCTCGCTCCGGGCGATCGAGGAGTCGCGTCGCCGTCTCCGGCAGCTCGACCTGTTCACCTCGATCCAGATCGAATGGCAGACCGACCCCGAAGATCCGGGCGAGGCGGCGATTGCGATCGTCCTGCGCGAGAAGAAGCCCCGGGAGCTCCGCATCGGCGGCGGCTACAGCACGGAGGAGCTCGGGCGCGCACAGATCCGATGGCGGAGCCGCAACTGGTTCGGGGGCGGCCGTCGACTCCTGCTCGCTGGGCGCTATTCGAGCCTGTTTCGCGCCGCGGAGGCCTCCTTCGCCCAGCCCCATCTCGGAGACCGCGACAACCGCGGACTGTTCACCTTCAGCCTCTTCCAGCAGGACGAGGCCAACTTCACGCGCAACTCGATCCAGGGCATACCCGCGTTCGAGCACAGCTTCACCCCCGTCCTCGTCCTGACGACGGGCCTGCGAGTCGAGACGGCCACCGTACGCGACGTCGTGCAGGAGGTGAAGGATCGGATCGGGGGGGTCCGCGCGGAGGGCACGCTGATCGGACCGCAGCTCCAGCTGAGCTGGAAGCGCATCGACGACCTCGTGAAGCCGAGCAACGGCTTCACCCTGCGGCTCGACGGCGACTACTCGACGAGGCTGCTCGGCGGTACCTACGACTACTTCAAGCTCGTGGGCGAGGCGGCGGTGTTCAAGTCGATCTTCGACGTCGCCGTCGTCGCGGGCCGGCTCAAGCTCGGAGCGGCGCAGGCTTTCGGCGGCAAGGAGCGACTCCCGATCTTCGAACGGTTCTATGCCGGCGGTGAGGGGAGCGTTCGGGGCTACGGCCGACGCCAGCTCGGGCCGACTGCCGGAAACGGCAACCCCCTCGGCGGGCGCTCGCTGATCGAGGGCTCGCTCGAGGCGCGCATCCCGGTCTGGCGCCAGATCGGCGTCGTCGGATTCTTCGATTTCGGGCAGGTCTCGCTCGACCGCTACGATTTCGTTCCGGACGAGCTCCGCTATGCGGCCGGCCCCGGCCTCAGCTATTCGACGCCGATCGGGCCGATCAGCCTGTTCGCCGGCTTCCCGATCAATCGCCAGGACGGCGAGCCGCCCTTTCAGATCCACTTCAACATCGGGTTCTTCTTCTGATGGTCTCGAAGATCCTGAAAGCGCTCGTCGGCGGATTGGCACGGGGCGTCGCCCTGCTGGCCCTGCTCGCCCTGCTCCTGCCGGCGCTCCTCGTCCTCTACACGACGACCGACGATTTCCGCACGCGTCTGCTCGCGCGCCTCGCGCCCGAGCTCGACGGCCGCATGGCCGGCGATCTCTCGATCGGCGGACTCTCCGGCTCGCCCTTCTCCAACTTCCGGTTCGTCGAAGTCGCCCTCGCGTGGCACGACGAGGAGATCGCGCGGGCCGCGTCGATCGCGATCGAGGTCGACTGGTCCGCGCTCCTGTTCGGCCGAGTCGAGATCGCGCGCATCGACGTCGAGGCGCCGGAGGTCCTGCTCCGCGAACATGCGGTCCTCGGTTGGGACTGGCGCGAGGCGCTCGCCCCGCTGATCCCGGCGCCGGATCCCGATCGCCCGAACAGCGATGCCTCCCGGCCCATCGTCGTCGAGCGCCTCGCGATCTCGGACGCCGCCATCACGGTCGCAGCGCAGGCGCGGGCGCCCATCCGGATCGACGGCCTCGCCGCCCATGGCCGCCTCGATTTCGAGCAGCGCCGGCTTCGCATCGAAGCGGCATCGCTCGCGCTCGGTCAGTCGAAGCTCACGGCCGCCGGCGAAGCCCCTTTCGCGGACCGCTTCGTCTTCGACGTCACGATCGAGTCGCTCCATCCGGGTGATCTCGCCCGCTTCGATCCCGCGCTCGCGGAGTCCCTCGCCTTTCTCTCGCCAGTGACCGGACAATTCGTCCTCGGCGGGGACCCCGATGCGTTCGACGCGACGGGCCAGCTCGTCTGGCCCGAAACGAAGCTGACCTTCGACCTGCACGGGGATCCCCGGGCGCTCGGCCTCGCCCGTTCGTCGATCGCCGCCCGGCTCGAGTCGGCCGACCTCGCGCGCTTCGCGCCCGCTGCGGGGATCGCCGGCCCGCTCGATCTGCAGCTCGAGCTCGCAAACGGCGAAGGCACCTTCGGCGCCCGCCTCCGGTCCGGTTCGCGGGGCGAGCTCTCCGCCGAGGGACTCGTCTCCCTCGTCGGGACGCCGGAGACGAAGCTCCAGTTCGCCGCGAAACAGTTCGACCTCGCGCGCGCCTTCCCGGCCCAGCCCGAATGGTCGGGCGCGCTGAGCGGCCGCGGCACCCTCGATCTGAAGGGACGTGATCGCCGCGACCTCGGCGGGTCCCTGACGCTCTCGCTGCGTCGCGGATCGGTGCACTCGAGCTCCGGCGCGGCGCGCTCCGCGCGACGCTCGCGCGCGAAACCGTCGAGCTCGGCGAGCTCGACCTCGACGGGCCGATCGGTCGCGTCGACGCGACCGGCCGCCTGTCGACGAAGCCTGGCGGGCCGGCGAAGCTCAGCGCGCGCATTGCGATCGACGATCTCGGTCCGCTCCTCGCCATCGCCGGTCGGGACGGCGGCGGTCAGCTGGGCGGATCCATCGCGGTCGACGGCCAGCTGGAGCGCGCGCGCCTCGCGACCGATCTCGAGCTCGGCGATTTCCGGCTCGGCGCATTCGAAACGGCAGCGGCGAAGCTCGCGCTCGTCGCCCGCGGCGGCTTCGCGAACGGCCTGCTCGACGCGACGATCGAGACGGCCCGGCTCGAGACGGCCCTGGCCGGCTGGTCGCTCGACCACGCGGCGCGCCTGACGGCGGCCCGCGATGCGCTCGCCTTCGACGAAGCGCGCTTCTCGAGCGGCGAGGCGTCGATCGCCCTCGACGGACGGATCGGCCGCCGCGGTCGCCAGGACCTCCGGCTCGAGGCGCGCGCGCTCCCGATCGCGGTCTGGGCGCGTGCGTTTCCGGAGATCGTCTCGCCGGAGATCCTCGCGGCCGGCGTGCTCGACGTCGATCTCGCGATCGACGGCATCGGCGCCGCACCGATCGTCGAAGCCCGGCTCGTGCCCCATGGCCTCGTGGTCTCGGAGAAGCCGCTCGACACCGCCACCGCGACGCTCCGATTCGACGAACGCCGCGCGCACGCCACGCTCGCCGCGACGGCGACGCCCCGCCTGCGCCTCGACGCCGAAGGGGCGCTGCCCTTCGCGCTCGCCTGGGAGACGGGCTTCGTCGCCCGGCCGATCGGTGAGCTCGACGCCCGGGCGGATTGCGAGGCCGACGATCTCGCGGTGCTCCAGGGATTCGTCGCCGATCAGATCCAGGGGCTCGGGGGACACGCCGAATGCACGCTCTCCCTCGCAGGACCGCTGGACGCCCTGCGACCCTCGGGCCGGATCGACGCCGGCGACCTGACGGGCCGACCGGTCCGGACCGGCGTCACGATCGTCGCGGGGGAGCTCGCGGTGGAGATCGCCTCCGACCGCTTCTTCGTCCGGCGCGCGACGGCGACCGCGAAGGGCCACGAACAGACCGCCCGTTTCCGCGCCGACGGCGAGGGCCCGCTCCCCAGCTTCCTGACGCGCCTCGCGCGCCCCGCGCCCGATGCCGCCGAGCCCGCTGCGGAACCGGTTGAGCCGGGAAACGGCGACTACATCACGCGCATCGAGCTCGAGCGCTGGCCGCTCGTCGATACGAAGCGCGATCGCCTGATCGCCTCCGGCTCGCTGCGCGCCCGCGGCACCTTCGAGACGCCCCGCGTCGAAGGCAGGGTCTCGATCGTCGAAGGCACACTGCGCCCGAACCTCACCTTCCTCTCGAGCGGCCCCCCGCCGCGGGACAAGACGATCCTCTTCGAAGGCGACGTGCCGAACGGCCGCACGAACGGCGCCCCCGGCGTGAACCTGCTCTCGACCTTCGAGGCCCTCGAGCTCGAGGTCGACGTCGACGTCGGCCGCGACCTCTGGATCAAGCACGAGCAGGCCGAGGCGCTCCTCGACGGAAGCATCGAGGCGCGCAAAGCCCGCAACAAGCCCCTCTCCCTCGAAGGCCGGATCGAGGCCCAGCAGGGCTTCTTCGATCTGCAGAATCGGCGCTTCCGATTGATCGAAGGCGGCCTCGAGCTCGTCGGCGGCACGAAGATCGATCCGCAGCTCGATCTGCTCGCGCGCTACCGCGCGCCGGCGCATACGATCGACGCGCGTCTGTCGGGTACGGCGACGACGCCGGTGCTGACGCTCTCGTCCGATCCCAGCTTGTCGCAGGAGGACATCCTGGCGGTCCTGCTCTTCGGGCGACCCGCGGCCGAGCTCTCCCAGGAGCAGCAGGTCTCCGTCGGCCAGCGCGCCGAGGAGATCGCGAGCGCGTTCGGGATCACCGCCGTCGGCCGCACCGTCGCGAGCGCGATCGGTCTCGACGCCCTCGGCCTGCAGATCGAGGAGCTCTCGAGCGCCCGCGCCCGGGTCGGCGCCTACGTCGGCCGCAACATCTTCGTCGCGCTCGGCCAGGAGTTCAGCGGCGAGCGCGGACAGGAGCTCTCGATCGAGTATGAATTCTGGCCGGGCTGGAGCCTGGTCGGCTCGACGACGACCCAGGGCACCAACTCCGCGGACCTCGTCTGGCGGATCCGCTACTGATCGTCTTCGTCGCGACGCAGCGTCGACGCGATCGCGGCGACGCGGGCCTCGAGGGCGAGCAGCCTCCGCCGCAGGTGGAGCG
Organism: uncultured Spirochaetaceae bacterium; assembly: GCA_964519695.1. Taxonomy (GTDB): domain Bacteria; phylum Myxococcota_A; class UBA9160; order UBA9160; family UBA4427; genus UBA4427. The sequence continues at coordinate 2,443 of CAZFKD010000158.1, read as the reverse complement.
CGACCTGGACGCCGGCGGGATTGACGCCGAGCTCGTCGATCATCAAGGCCGCGATCCGCAGCTCCTCGGCCTCCCGTGGATCGACGAAATCCGACTCGAACAGACCCTCGCCGCGCAGCGACTCGAGCAGCGTCTCGTCGCCGCCGAGATGGATCAGGACCTCGCGGATCTCGATGCGCCGGGTGCGCGTCATGAGAAGAGCCCCTTGCGCGGATCCTCCTGCGCGAGCGCGCCGACGGCGTCGCCGAGCTTCTCCGCGGCATCCTTCGGGACGACGATCTTGATGCGGGCGTAGAGATCGCCGGCGGGCGTCGTGCGCGAAGCCGGGACACCCTGGCCCCGCAAGCGCAGCCGGCTGCCGCTGCTCGTGCCGGGCGGAATCGTGACGCTCGCGCGGCCATCGAGGGTCGGGACCTCGACGCGACCGCCGGCGATCGCCTCGGCGAGGGTGATCGGGAGCTCGAGCTCGAGGTCGCGGCCATCGCGCTGGAAGATCGGATGCGGCTCGACCCGGACCTGGATCCAGAGATCGCCGGGCTCGCCGCCGCCCAGGCCCTCGCCGCCCTTGCCCGGAATCCGCAGCCGGCCCCCGTCGGTGACCCCGGGCGGGATCCGGACGGTGATCTCCTCCTCGATCCGGCTGCCATCCCGGCGCGGCCGCGCGATCCCGAAGCGCCGCTCGCCGCCCTTGACCGCTTCGACGAAGCCGAGCGTCATCGAGGCCTCGACGTCGGGCCCGTCCATCCGGAAGCGGGCGCCGGCCTGGGGACCGCCCCGGGCCCCGAAGCCGCGCAGCAGGTCTTCGATCCCGCCGAACGCGAAGCCCTCGCCGAACTCCTCCGACTCGGGCGTACCGAAACGCGAGGAGAACCGGTCGCGGGCGGCGCGCGCGCGCTCGGCATCGAAGCCGGCTTCGAGGGCGATCTCGCCGAACTCGTCGAATTGGCGCCGCTTGTCGGGATCGGAGAGCACGTCGTAGGCGGCCGAGATCTCCTTGAAGCGCGCCTCGGCCTTCGCGTCGCCGGGATTCAGATCGGGATGGGTCTCGCGGGCGAGCCGGCGATAGACCTTCTTGATCTCGTCGGCCGACGCCTCGCGCGCGACGCCCAATACCTGGTACGGATTCATCGATCGACTGCTCCCGGTCGGGCACGACGCGACCGAAGCCGAGGCCCCTCGCCCATCCTGCCCGCAGCGACACGTCAGCCCCGATCGCCCGGCGTCAACCCGGCGCGGCCACGAAGACGCTTCGCTCGCGGGCGGGCACCCCGTTCTCGGAGAGCAACTCAGTCGACGAGCGCGTCGAGCTCTTCGTAGCTGTCCTCGAGCTCGTTCATGAGCGACTCGACCTCGGCGGCGAGGCTCGGCGCGACCTCGTCGCCGGTCTGCACGGCGACCTTGTTCAGGCCGACCTCGAGGCGCTGCCAGCGCTCTTCCTGCTCCTCCCAGAGAATCTCGGCCTCCTGGTCGAGATCGTCGTCCTGCTCGCGAATGCGGCGACGGATCTCGGCACGCGTGTGTCGCAGCTCTTCGATCGTCGATTCGGTATCGCGGATCCAGGCGGCGCCGAGCTTCTTCTTGCTCGCGTCGGGCTTCTGGGCGGTGTTTTTCTTGGGATCGGTCTTCGCCATCGTTCGTGGTCTCTCAGCGAGAAGCGTGTCTGGTCGGGGTCGCCCCAGAGAATTCCCGTTCGGCCGCGGTCGCGCCAGCGGGTGCGGGCGCCTTCGTGGAAGGATTCCCGGGGTCTCCGGCGCCGGCCGCTCGCCCCTACCGGTTCGAGGGACCGCCGAGCCAGCCCCGGACCCGGAACCAGCCGACCATGACGAGCGCGAGCGCGGCCATCACCCCCATCACGACCGGGTAGCCGAGTCGGTGCCGGAGCTCGGGCATGTAGTCGAAGTTCATGCCGTAGATCCCGACGACGAAGGTCAGGGGGATGAAGATCGCGCCGACCAGGGTGAGGACCTTCATGACCTCGTTCTGGCGATGGCCGAGCAGAGCGAGGATCGCGCCCATCGCGTCGGTCGCCGAGGCCCGCGCCGCCTCGAGGCTGCCGAGGATCTGGCGGGCGTGGTCTTCGACGTCGCCGAAGTAGATGCGGACCGCCTCGGGGATGAGCGGCGAGTCGAGGCGGACGATCTGATGCAGGGCGTCGACCTGCGGGCGATGGACACGCAGCAGCTGGGTCGTCCGGCGCTGCAGCTCGTGCAGGCGCGCGACGAGCTCGGGCGAGGCACGCTCGTAGATCTCCTCCTCGATCGCATCGAGCTCCTCGGCGAGCTCCGCCAGCAGCGGGTAGTACTGGTCGATCAGGACGTCGACGAGGGCGTAGGCGAGATAGGCGGGCCCGGCGCGGCGGAGCAGACCCTGCGTGCGCCAATAGACCGCCTTGCGGACCGGTGCCAGCAGGGCTTCGCCCGCTTCCGCGATCTGCCCGGTTAGA
>CAZFKD010000157.1:5821-8508 GCA_964519695.1 uncultured Spirochaetaceae bacterium | reverse complement strand
GGCCCTCGCGATCGTGCTGCTCGGCGCGCTGATCGCGGGCTGGGCGATCAGCGGCGAGTACCTGCATCATGCCGTGATCGGGCTCGACGCCTCGGCCTTTCCGGCCGGCGAATGGGTCCAGCGGACGCTCGCTCCGGCGGCACCGAACGCGATCGGCGGCGCCGTCGCGGTGATTGCGACGCTGCTCGCGATCGCGGTGGCGGGCGGCAGTCTGTTCGTCGCTCTGCGGCGTCGCGAGGCCCGTACGAGCGCCGCGCCTCTCCCCGCGCAGCCGCCGCGCCGCGCGTTCCTGGCGGGAGCCGCCGCGGGGATCGGTGCGCTCTTCGCCGGTGCGGCGGGCATGGTCGCCAACGCGCTGTTCGGGATCGGGAAATCGGGGAACGGCTGGTGGGACGTCCAACAACGCGTCAATTCGAACGAGGGCATCGTCAAGACGCATCCGGTCTGGGAGCCGGCCTGGCAGGGCGCTCGCGTGCAGGCGTTCGGCCGGCTTGGGCGAACGCAGTGGCGCGTCTCGGATACGGTGCTCGGCGCCGGCCGGCTGCGGGGCGACGATGCCTGGAAGATCGTGAAGACGGCCTTCGAGCGCGGCGTCAACTACGTCGACACGGCTCCCGACTACTCGACTGCCGGCAGCGAGCTCGCCGTCGGCCGCGCGCTGCGCGAGATCCCGCGCGACCAGATCTTCCTCGCGACGAAGTTCTGCACGCCGATCGGTCATCTGCCCGAGGGCACGAGCGTCGCCCGCTACCAGCAGGTCGTCGAAGAGAGCCTCGCTCGCCTCGGCACCGACTACGTCGATCTCGTCCACGTCCATTCCTGCGACGAGCTCGGCCGCCTGATGGATCCGAACGTCCATGAAGCTTTCGATCGCCTGAAGCAGGCCGGCAAGGTCCGCTTCCTCGGCGTCTCGACGCATACGCCGCGGCTGGTCGACATCGCGACCCGCGCGATCGATTCGGGGCGCTTCGACGTCATGATGCTCGCCTACCATCACGGCATCTGGCCGATGCTGCCCGCCCTGATCGACCGCGCCCACGACGAGCAGGACATGGGCATCGTCGCGATGAAGACCCTGAAGGGCGCGAAGCACCGCAACCTCGAGGGTTTTCACGACGCGAACAGCTACGCGCAGGCCGCCCTGCGCTGGGTCCACGAGAACCCCAAAGTCTCCTGCGCCGTCATCTCCTTCTTCGAGATGCAGCACGTCGACGAATACCTCGCGGCCTCGGGCGGGCGCCTCGTGAGCGCGGATCGGGAAGTCCTGCACCGCTACGACCAGGCGATCATCGGGTCCTACTGCGCGCCCCATTGCGGCGCCTGTCTGCCGGCCTGTCCGGAAGGCGTCCCGATCCACGACGTCCTGCGCCATCGCATGTATTTCGAGGACTACCGCGCCGAGCGCGACGCGATCGAGCGTTATGCGAAGCTGCCGGTGAACGCGTCGGCCTGCATCGACTGTGCGGCGCCCTGTCTCGGAAGCTGCCCGCTCGGCATCCCGATTCCGGAGCGCACGCGCGGCGCCCATGCGCTGCTCTCGCTGGACGCCTGAGCGCCGGAGCTCTGCGGTCGCCCGCTCGCCTTCGGAGGCGACTCAGCGGTCGACGATCGCGTTCATTCGCTTCGCGAGCTCGAGGTCGAGCTCGGTGATGCCGCCGGCGTCGTGGGTCACGAGGTCGACGACGACGCGGCCGTAGACGTTCGACCATTCGGGATGGTGGTCGAGCTTCTCCGCGTGGAGCGCGGCTTCCGCCATGAAGGCGAAGGCGCGCCGGAAATCCGGGAAACGCAGCTCGCGGTGAAGCTTGCCGCCGACGCAGGTCCAGCCGGGGAGCCCGGCGAGGGCGGCTTCGATCTGGTCGGGCGTGAGGGCGCTCTTGCGGGGCATCAGTCGTCGTCGTGGATCGCGCGGACGAAGGCGTCGTAGAGCGCGCTCTTGATCTGGCGGCGGTCGGCGCGGCCGTAGACCTCGCGGAACGCCTTCAGTGGGATGATGCCCTTCGCCATCGAGCGATGGCCGCCGCCGACGCCGAGTCCCTCGACGACCGCGCGCACGACCTCCCCCGCCGCCCGGACATAACCGACGTTGCGGACAGAGAAGACGATGTCCCGGTTCACCGTCCCGACCGCGATCGCCCATTCCGCGCCCTGCGCCTGCAGCGCCATGTCGGCGACCTGCGGGATCACGTCCTCGCGCACGCGGCCGAGCACGAGGATATGAATGCCGTCGCGCACCTCGGCCCGCCTCGCGGCCGAGGTACTGGGTATCGCTCTTGATGCCGTAGAGCAGCGCCGTCGCGAGCTTGGCGTTCAGCTCGCTGTTCGTCGCGCGCAGATACTCGGTCACGATCGACGCGGTCGCGCCGTAGCTCGTCCGGATGTCGCGGATGGCGGCGTCGTAGCCGGAGCGCTCGGGATGGTGGTCGACGACGAGATCGATCTTCGAGAGCCGCGCCGGGGGATCTTCGCCGAAGACGTTGGGCTGGACGTCGACGAGCACGAGCCCGTCGTAGTCGGCGATCTCCTCGGGCGAGATGACCTTGACGTCGATCCCGACGGCCTCGCAGAGCGCCTGGTTCTCGGGGCGCTGCACCTCGCCGAAGGAGACGATCGGCGCCGTCGTCCGCTTGCGGCCGAGCAGCGTGCGGAGCGCGTAGGCAGACGCGATGCCGTCCGGGTCGGGATCG